>DAOVTM010000111.1 GCA_030633145.1 Desulfobulbaceae bacterium | reverse complement strand
ATGTTTTCTCCGTTTAATTTTCTTTTTGGCTGGATGTCCAATGATCTTGCCGTTGATCTGGGTACAGCGAATACAGTTTTATATGTCAAAGGTAAGGGGATTGTCCTGCGGGAGCCCTCTGTGGTTGCGGTTCGTCGGGGCAAACACGGCAGCAAGGTGTTGGCAGTAGGACAAGAGGCCAAAGAAATGCTGGGTAAGACTCCGGGTAATATTGACGCTATCCGTCCCATGAAGGACGGGGTCATAGCCGATTTTGAAGTGACCGAGGCCATGCTTCGTTATTTTATTAACAAGGTGCATAACCGGCGCACTCTGGTTCATCCACGGATTATTATATCTGTTCCATCAGGGATTACCCAGGTGGAAAAACGGGCAGTGCGTGAATCTGCTGAATCAGCTGGTGCCAGAGAGGTATATCTCATTGAAGAACCCATGGCAGCGGCAATCGGTGCGGATCTCCCCATTACCGAACCCACCGCTAACATGATCATTGATATCGGCGGCGGCACCACCGAGGTTGCGGTCATCTCCCTGTCAGGCATTGTCTATGCCAAATCCGTGCGGGTGGCCGGTGACAAAATGGATGAGTCCATCCTCCAGTACATTAAACGCAAGCATAACCTGGCAATCGGCGAGCGAATGGCGGAATCGATCAAGACCACCATCGGTAACGTGATACCGGAAGAGCCGTACGAGACCATGGACATTAAGGGTCGTGACCTGGTGTCCGGTGTTCCCAAAATCATCTCCATTTCCTCCAATGAAATTCAGTCCGCCATTGCCGAGCAGGTGGATGTCATTGTTGATGCGGTACGGGTTGCTCTGGAGGTCACACCACCTGAGCTGTCCGCCGATATTGTCGATCAGGGTATTGTCCTGACCGGTGGCGGTGCCTTACTCAAAAATCTGGACAAACTGCTGACTCAGGAAACAGGGATGCCCATCATTGTAGCCAACGACCCGCTCTCCTCAGTGGTTCTTGGTTCCGGCCAGGCACTGGACTCCTTTGACATTCTCAAAGAAATCGCCATTGATTAACTACCGTAGCAAGTAGTTCACTGGATTACAGTAACATGAGAATATAGAGCATTGAGGAAAAACAGACCAAGACAATCCAAAGAGCGCCGTTACGAAACATTTCGTCTATTTCTGCTTAGCGGTGTTGGACTAACCTTAACCCTGATTCTGCTGGTCTTCATCTTTGGCAGTCAGACCTACAGTCCCCTGCACAGATTGCTCTTCTGGGGGATAAGCCCGATCCAGAAAGGTGCCTCCGCAGTGACAGACACTGTGGTCTCTTTTAAACAAGAGTACATTGACCTGCGCACGGTTCGGGAAGATAATAAACGGCTCTGGGCTCAACTGGAGCAGTATAAAGAGATTATTGATGACAGCCGTGAAGCCATTGCCATCAGTGTCCGTTTGCAGAAACTACTCGATTTTAAGGAAGCCAACGATTACCCGACCGTAGCAGCCAGAATCATAGGCAAAGACCCGTCCCTCTGGTTTAATAACGTGATTATCGACCGTGGCACCAGTGACGGTGTTGACAGCGGCATGCCGGTGGTTACCGGTGCCGGAATAGTCGGCCAGGTATATGAGGTGTCAACGGATTATTCCAAGGTACTGCTTACCATAGCCCCATCCAGTGCCATGGATGTAATCATCCAGAATTCACGGGAACGTGGGATTCTCAAGGGTACTGGAGAAAACAGCTACCGGCTGAACTATATCCTGAAAAAAATTAATATATCCAAGGGTGATTACATTGTTACTGCCGGTTACGGTGGTATGTTTCCCACAGGCTTGCCAGTTGGTACAGTATCAAAGGTTATCAGAAAGCCACGCGGCATGTTTCTTGAAGTCGAGGTTACCCCGGCTGTGGACTTTACCACCCTGGAGAACCTGTTAGTAATTTTGCGGAATAAAATCAGTTTTGACGACGCAAGGTTGTAGCTGGAAGGTACAAAAAAGTGCTGACAATCACATTTATCTTTGTGGGGATCTTGCTCGTTGTTTTCCAAACAACAGTCACCATGTTCACCCCGCTCTCGACCGCATCACCGGATCTTTATTATATCCTGGTCGCCTTTCTGGCCTTCCGTCTTGATGTTGTCCGCTCTGTTGCCATCATCCTGATAGTCTCCTGTACCCTGGATGTCTTTTCCGGTACTATTATAGGTTTTTACCCCTTACTGTGTTACGGCGGTTACTTTCTGATTCGTTTTATTTCCATCAAAATGCCGGTTCGGGAGTCTCTCTACCAACTGCCGCTGGTGGCCTTGAGCTATCTTATCGTCTCGCTACTGGTCTATCATACCCTTGACTTCCTCCAGCCCGACACCCTGGGGGCATGGCACTGGTCACGCATCCTGCTCAGGGCCGCTTTAATAATTCCGCTTGCCTGGCCACTTTTCCGCATCTTTGAGTTGCTCTATTCCACCCTGCGGAGCAAAAGGTACCGGATTAACCTCTTCAGCTCCAGCTCTGGAAATCAATTTCGTGACAAGGAACGTTTACTGTGAAGAATTTACGCAAACAAAACAGAAAACGTCCCCGACCGTCAGAAAATATTGACTGCCGCCGGGATGCGGGTAAGAAAACCAAGATCACCCATTATGACGAGGGAGAGCTTGATTGTTTCCGTCGCCGTGCCCTTTACTCCTCTGTTGTCCTGATTGTCTTTTTTGCGATCATCATAACCAGGCTCTGGTATTTGCAGATTCAACACGGCGAAGAGTATAGACTCCTTGCCAAGAACAATCGGGTTCGGAATCTACAGATTACCGCTCCCCGAGGCAATATCCTGGATCGTAAGGGCAGAGACATCGTTACCAACCGGCCATCCTTTAACGTGGTATGGGTACGGGAAGATAACAAGGTGGACGATGAGCTGATCAAGAAAATGGCCCGACTGCTGGACATTGATATCTCTGAACTGTTGACCCGGATGCGAAAAATGGCTGGCACTCCAGGCCATATCCCCATTCGTCTGGCTGATGATATTGAATGGAGCAAGGTCGCCTATATTGAAAACAACCGTATGAACCTGCCGGGCATAAAGATAGAGGTTCTCCCCAGAAGGGTGTATCATTACGGCAATCTGGCCTCCCATGTCATCGGCTACCTGGGAGAAATCAGCAGAAAGGAGCTTGACAAGGCTGATCCGGAAATATACCAGGGCGGTGACCAGGTCGGCAAAATGGGTCTGGAGCGACTGCGTGAAGCGGATCTTCGGGGTGAGAAAGGGCAGCATTACATGGAGGTAAATGCCCGTGGTTTTGAACAGCGCAATCTGAAGGGCTTTGAACCGATGCCGGGAAACGACATCCAACTCACCATTGATGTGGATCTGCAGCGGGCAGCGGAAGAGATGATGATGGAAGCGGATAACTCCGGGGCTGTAGTGGCCATTGAGGTCAACTCTGGCCGCCTCCTCACCCTCACCAGTTCTCCGGTTCTTGAACTGGACAAGTTTATCGGCGGCATCTCGTATAAAAACTGGAATGCGATGCTTGCAAACCCGCACCATCCTCTCATAAACAAGGTCGTTCAGGGGCAGTACCCGCCTGCGTCAACCTATAAAATCGTCACTGCATTGGCTGGCCTGGCTGAAGGGGTTATTCAGCCAGAAACCATGATCTACTGCCCTGGATTTTATAAATTTGGTAATCGTACCTATCGCTGCTGGAAACACTCTGGACACGGAGCAGTAGATCTGCAACGTGCCCTGAGCGAGTCCTGTGATGTCTATTTTTACCAGGTTGGTCAGCGGCTGGGGGTTGACCGACTTGCCGGCTATGCCAGACGTGTTGGATTGGGCAAGAAAACCGGAGTGGAGATGGAGCATGAAAAAAAAGGACTCATCCCCACTGCTGACTGGAAGAAACAACGCTATAACAAGGTGTGGCAGGAAGGTGAGACCCTGTCTGTTGCCATTGGTCAGGGCTTTGATCTGGTGACCCCGCTGCAACTGGCTCTGATGACGGCAACCGTTGCCAACGGCGGTACCCTGTATAAACCCAGCCTGATTGAAACGGTTCGCAATCCGGACGGTAAAATTATTGAACAGTTTACCCCAACCGTCCTTGACCGCTTAAAGGGGCAGGATAAGAATCTGCAACTTGTTAAATCAGCCCTGATTGAAGCGGTCAATGGAAAACACGGTACTGGACGACGGGCCAGGCTGAAAAATATCACTGTAGCCGGCAAGACCGGAACTGCTCAGGTTGTACGTCTCAAACAGTATAAACACCTCAAAGAAGAGGATATTCCCTATAAATATCGAGATCATGCCTGGTTCACTTGCTTTGCCCCAGCTGAAAAGCCAGAAATCGCAGTGAGCGTCATAGTGGAACATGGCCTGCACGGCGGTTCTACTGCTGCTCCCATTGCCAAGGCGGTATTGGAGCAATATTTTGGCGACCGTTTGGACGACCCGGAAGAGTTGACCACCGTTGTCCTGCCAGGACGATTACTGATAACTGAAAATTAACAAAAAATGGTAGCCTGTTTAAATTTTATGGTAGCCATAAATTATAAAGAGGATACAGAAAATGCTCCGCTTTGACCGAAGACTGATCCACAATTTCGACTGGGTAATGGTGGTGGTGCTGCTGCTGGTCTCAGCCATGTCCCTGGCAAGCCTGTTCAGCTCCACCTGGGCTGGTGGGCCTGATCCCTCTCCTATTTTTTACAAACAACTCTATTTTTTCCTTTTGGGTTTTGCCCTGATCCTGATGACGGTCTGTATAGACTATAATGAGCTGGAAAAGCTCGCCTATCTCGCTTATGGAGGGATTTGCATTCTCCTGCTTTACACCAATTTTTTTGTTAGCACCGTTGCCGGTACCCAGCGCTGGATCAATCTGGGCTTTTTTAATCTTCAGCCTTCGGAACCTGCCAAGCTGATTATGGTACTGGTACTGGCAAGCTGTTACGCCTACAACGATGTGGGAACTAGTGGGTTCCGCATACGGGATTTGATCAAACCGGGTATCCTGACCGCAGTTCCCTTTATCCTCATTCTCATCCAGCCTGACCTGGGAACAGCCCTGATGCTGGGAATCATCTTTGTCTCCATGACCCTGTTTGCGAAACTACGCCTGGGAACCATGGCAATTCTTGCCTCAGCAGGTGCTGGCGGTGCCTTTATCGGCTGGAAATACCTGCTCAAGGATTATCAACGCCGCCGGATTGAGACTTTTCTTCATCCAGAAAGTGATCCCATGAACCATGGCTACCAGATCAAGCAGTCCAAGATTGCAGTGGGCAGCGGTGAGGGGTTTGGTAAGGGGTTTATGGAGGGAACCCAGGGGCATCTCAACTTCCTGCCGGAACGGCATACCGACTTTGCCTTTGCGGTCTGGTGTGAGGAACTGGGCTTTGCCGGTTCTCTGTTTTTTCTCAGCTGCTACTTCTTCATGCTGCTCTGGGGCATGTACATTGCCCTCACTGCCAGGGATAAATTCGGGGTTATGCTGGCCTTTGGCCTGGTCATGCTCATTTTCTGGCAGGCGGTGATCAACCTCTTTATGATCATGGGGTTCCTGCCTGTGGTGGGGATTCCCCTGCCCCTGTTCAGTTATGGTGGTTCTTCGCTAATGACGACCCTGCTGGCTATTGGTTTGCTGATGAATATCCGGATGCGGCGGTTTCAGAAACCAGAAGTAAGGTAGCAGAGCGCACCCTACGGCATCGTGGAAGCAACAGGTAGGGTGCGCTGTGCGCACCTTTACCATGAAGAAGTTATAGAGGCATCAACTTATAAATGAAGGTTGCCTTTTAACAAATTAACAATTTCCGTTTATCTCCAGACCTCCGTCGTCCTTCCTTTGGTTTCGGATTTCCGGCTTCTGGATTCTGCCTTGTTGCCTGACAAGATCATCAATCTCCTGCTGCCAGTACAGTTCCGTCCCCCACTCCGGGTTCTGAGCCGCAAAACCGGGGTCGCGGCTCTGCTCAGCGCACCATGCCGCATAATGGATATAGCGCATGGCCCGGAGCGGCTCAATAAGACCCAGGCTCCTGCGGTCAAAGGCACGGAACATCTCATACCCCTCCAGGAAAAGTTCAATCTCCGCAATGGACTCCCTGTGGTATGAGGGTAAAAGCATCCATACATCCTGGATAGGCGGGCCATTAACCATATCGTCAAAGTCGATCAGGATAAAGGATTCCTCTGGGCGATGGATAAGGTTGGCAAAATGGCAGTCTCCGTGCAGGCGGATGGTTTCCATGTCCGCAAACATGGGGGTAATGTACTCAATCATCTCGCCGCAGACATCCTGGAAATGCTGTCGCAGATGGGGCGGCATAAATTGATCATTGCTGAGAAAATCTACCTGCACTGCGGTGGTGTGCAGAGGGTTAAGGGTGTTTCTATTGTCAGCGGATTTTGCTGCCCCAATCAGGTGCATCCTGCCCAGCAGGCGGCCAATCTCAAGCCACTGTTCATCGGAAAACTCATCGAGAAAACGTCCACCAATGCGGGGAAAAATTGAAAACAGACAGTTCTCATGGCTGGCCAGATGGCTGTTGCTGGTCAGCATCATGGGGGCGACCACAGGAATTTCCTGTTCCTGCAGCTCCAGGACAAAAGCATCCGCCTCTGACAGTCCCTGTTTTGTCCAGCGGTCAGGCCGGTAAAACTTGATCACCAGCCCATCTCCCTCTTCAGTTTCCAGCTCAAAGACCCGGTTGATATAGCTGTTAAGCTGTCGGCAGATAGCCTGGCAGTGACAGCCCAGAGCCTGTTCGGCAAGATCAATGACTGTGTCCGGGGTAAGGATAGGGAATTTTTGTCTCTCCTGAGTAGTCAAGGTCATGAGTTTTTTTCCAGAGCAGAGAGGGTCAAGGTGCGCAGGGAAGCGATGAACTGCGGGTCATCGTTCAGACCTGGGGTTGATTCAAGGCGCATACCCAGTTCATCTGCCTGCCCCTTAAAGAGCATGTCAATTTCATACAGGGTTTCAATATGATCGGAAACAAAAGAGATGGGAACCATGAGGATATTTTTACACCCCTGTTCAGCCAGTTTTTTCAGCATATCAGGGGTGGACGGCTCCAGCCACTGCACCGGCCCGCTGCGACTTTGAAAACAAATTCTTCCCTCTATGCCAATTTGCTCCTGGATAGCGGCAATAGTTTCCATGGTCTCATCAACATAAGGATCTCCCTCGTCAATGAACTGTTTGGGCAGGCTGTGTGCCGAATACACTAGTTGGACAGGATCGCCGCCAAAACTGTCTATTCCTGCCCTAATCCGCTCTGTCAGGCAGCTGATATAGGCAGGCTCAACAGGCCAGGAGCGAATCTCCTCCATTTGCAGAGCTGTACCGCACTGTGCGATCTGTTTGCGAAGGTCATTATAGGAAGAACCGGTAGTAGCCCTGGAATAATGCGGATAGAGCGGCAGAGCAATCAGTCTGGTAACCCCGGCCTCAAGCATCTCCCGGAGAACCGGTTTTGCAAAGGGATGCCAGTACCGCATACAGGGTCGAACCAAAAAATCACCGTCTCCAGCCAAGGCATCAGCCAACCCTTTTGCCTGAAGAGAGGTAATCCGGTTGATAGGGGAACCACCGCCGATTTTGCGGTAATTTGCCATACTGGTGGGAGTCCGTTTGCGGGCAATCATAGCAGCTATCGGTTTCTGGAGCAGGGATGGACCCAGCCGGATGATGTCCCGATCTGAAAAAAGGTTATAGAGAAATGGACGAACATCCTCCTGTTTTTCCGGGCCGCCAAGATTAAGAAGGAGGACTCCAATCCTCTCCCTGTCGGCAGGCTGCACTCCTGAATTATCATTATTTTTATCTTTCATAAGGAAAACTAAAACTGATATTGCATTTTTAGTCAACAAAATGTGCGTTTTACCCTTGATTTATTCCCGCAGCAGTGCATATAATATAATTATGATAAGTTTAGATTTCTCTTTACGCCATTTTCCCGGCTCAATCATCCCTGCCCTGCTCTCTTTTCCTGAAACTGTATCAACTGAACTTTCGGGTTTCCCGAACAACGGAGCAACAGGATGATTCTTGGGAAAAAGCATGGAAAATCAGTGTTAAAACTTATCCAATTTAAAATCACTCAATCATTAGCTATGACCGGGGACTATTTTGGTTTCTGTCATCTGGCTTCTGATTTCTGATAAAGGCAGCGGCATGGGGCCGCTGACGCTGTAAACACTGGAGGATATCTATGGAACTGAAAGTTGAGGCCAGAAATCTTAGTATGCGGAAAAACTGGCAGGAAAAAATTGATGAAGAGCGAGACAAACTCATTCGCCATTACGCCAATTTTGTCCTACATCTTCGTGTCACCATTGAGGCAACCCCTGGTTATAAGGAGGGGGGATACGAAGTCCGCCTGGTCGCATCGGTACCCAATGACACCGTGGTTGTTAAACGGTGGGGGGAAAAGGTTCACCCGCAGTTAGTGGAGGCCTTTAACGTCCTTGGATTGCAGCTGAAGGAGATAGTAGCGAAGAAGCAGAACCATAAAAATCAACAGAGTGTGAAAACCCAGGGAGTAGTGGTCAACGATAATGTCAAGGGTAAGGTGCAGCGGCTCTTTGCCGGATATGGTTTTATCCTGACCTCGGATAACCAGGAGATCTTTTTCCATGAAAATTCCCTGAAAGATCTCTCTATGGATGATATCAACGAAGGCGATACTGTTGCCTTTGCCACGGAAGAAGGGGATAAGGGGTTGCAGGCTATCTGGGTTAAATCGGCCTGATTATTCTTTATAATTAAATAAGTACTTTCAAGACCCCTGCCTTTTTTGGCAGGGGCTTTTTTCAATTTTCCACAGGCACTGACCTGTTACAGAAATATTATAGCAAAGGATGCAAATACAATGTCGTATGTTCAGCAGATAGATATCGGAGCAAAGTATCTGGGACTCACCCCGGAAAAGACCATCGAACGGATTGGTGCCAGAAAAAAAGAACTCGCCGACCGGATACTCATCCTCGGACACCATTATCAACAGGACGATGTCTATCAATTTGCCGACCTCAGTGGTGATTCCCTGAAACTGTCCCGTGAGGCAGCCAAGATCATTGATAAAGAATTCCTTATCTTCTGCGGGGTTCATTTTATGGCCGAGGCCGCCGATATCCTGGCAGCCGAGCGTCAGATTGTTATCCTGCCCCATCTGGATGCTGGCTGTCCCATGGCAGAGATGTCAACCAGAGGAGCAGTGGAGGCTGCCTGGCCTGAACTGGCACAGGCGGCAAAGGTCAGTCAGGATCGGATAATACCTGTTACTTATGTCAATTCATCTGCGACAGTCAAAGCCTTTGTCGGTGAGCATGGCGGCTCGGTCTGCACTTCATCCAATGCGAATAAGGTTCTCGAATGGGCTCTTGACAGTGGAGACCTGGTATTCTTCTTTCCGGATCAACATTTAGGACGCAACGCCTCGTTCCAACTGGGACTCTCCGAGGATGAGGTAGTACTCTGGAAACGAGGGGAACCCATGGGAGGATGCAGCGCAAAGGAACTGGAAAATGCCAGGGTAGTCCTCTGGGACGGATACTGTGAAGTACACATGCGCAGTTTCCCGGAACATGTGCATCAGTGGCGGGTTCAGGATGCGAATGCGACCATCATTGTCCATCCAGAGTGTAGAAATGAGGTGCTGCGGCTGGCTGACCTGTCCGGTTCCACAGAGATGATTATCTCGGCAGTGGCAGATGGTAAGCCGGGCAGTAGCTGGGTCATTGGCACGGAGATCAACCTGGTTCATCGTCTGGCGAGGCTCCATCCAGATAAGACCATCCACTCCCTGAGCGAGTCCTGCCTCTGTCCAACCATGGATGCGGTCAAGCCTGCCAACCTGTTATGGGTGCTGGACAATCTGGCCGAGGGCAGAGTTGTCAACCGGATTCAGGTTCCGCCTGACATTGCCAGACAGGCTCGCAAATCACTTGATCAGATGTTGGCAATATGAACAGTTTTGAGTAATGAGTTAGGAGTTTTGAGAATCATACATCAAACCTTCATCACTCATCACACACTACTCAATACTCACGACAGATGAGACTATGACAAGCAAACAGATGCCGCTCCAGCCCGAAGTTTATCTGATTGACGGCAGTGCCTATATTTATCGGGCCTATCACGCCATCAGCCCCCTGACGAACAGCAGCGGCCTGCCCACCCATGCGGTGTTCGGCTTTAT
>DAOVTM010000182.1 GCA_030633145.1 Desulfobulbaceae bacterium | reverse complement strand
GGTTCAAAATGTACCTCAAGCTCACAGTCAATTTCCACAAATCCCATTTTGATGCTTTGCAGTTCTTTAAAAGAAAAATAGCCCCATTCTGAATTGATATGATCCTGGTTAAGAATGGTAAAACCGAAAAAAGTATCTGTGCCGTCAAATTCAGTAGCATACCAGTCACACCCCCCGATAAAAAAATGGAGGTGAACTATTGTGTCAGAGGTTGGTATGTCTTCTGTTTCGTAGAGTTTTGGTATCTTACTCAGCCTTTCTGGGGTTGGTGTATTCCACATTGTTTGTTGGCCTCCAGGCCGTTTTTATTTATTGATACCTGGAAATTCTATTTCTGCTTGTCAGGTAGATTTTTAAAAGATATTTTCACAGATAATCATACCACACTAACGGACAATATAACCACGGGTATTTTTTTAACCCTTCGTCATTAGCAGGGTACTCTTCTTCTTCAACAAACTCTTCCCACCATTCCCGGCTGTCAGGCAATAATGTTTTGAAAGCCCTTTTGTACGCAGTTTTGCCACCTTTGCGAAGAATAGCCAGCGCCTTTTCTGTCTGTTTCAGGTCATGCCCAGTTTTTTTTTGGGTCTGCGCAACCTCCTCCGGTGTAGCCGTCATCAAATCATATACGTCTGATAGTTTATCCGGCATCCCATGCGCATAAGGTACAGCGGCCTGGGTTGGATTGCGGTAGGAAGCGGTAAATGCAGATGCGGAAAAATCGCTTAAATCATAGTATGCCGAGGCAAAAGACGCAGATTGGCAAACACCAGCAGAGTTAAAGGCAAAGTACCGAAGCGCAAGCATTCTCCAGGATTCACGGGTTGTCTTTAATATTTGTGGCAACAAGTACCGGTTAATAGTCAAAATTAATTACCCTTACTCGACAGTCTATATTCGTTTTATCGGGATTCATCGGCAATACGACCAAACTAACGTGGAGGAAATCTGATGCAGGCCAAAATAATTAAAACAGAAACAGAATACGATCAGGTGCTTTCCCGTATAGATGAACTTATGGACGCATTGCCGGACACCGAGGAGGGGAATGAACTTGAACTGCTGGTCACCTTGGTGGAGATTTATAAAAAACAAATGTATGCCATCGACCTCCTGGATGCTATTAATGCTATCAAATTCCGCATGGAGCAACAGGAGCTGATACAAAAAGTTTCTGAAGTGCTTTCCGGTAAAAGGCCGCTCAGTTTAAGTATGATCAGAAAACTCCATAAGGGGCTTGGTATTCTCCTTGATGCGCTCATGCAGGAGGATAATGCACAATTATACGCTACCCAATATGCCTCTGTAGCGTTGCCGATTCCAGCGTAATCTTGAACAAAAGTTAATTGAAATAAACTATCTGGCAAGTGTAGTGTATAGCAGACGTGCAATAGCCGCAATTTTGTATTGCAGGTTCATTATTCAGCAACAAACACAAGCATGGTTGTCCCTGTTCAACCAATCAACAGGATTCAGCTTAATATCAAACGGACTCTCTGATTCTTTATGTTACTGCTCAATCCCATGAAAGGTGCCTTTGTTGACAACTTGTCCTTCTTTTGAGTAAATTATGTACATCGCCCATAACAATTTACCAAGATTTTGAGAGACAGGCTTTGCATCGTTTTCAACTCTTGAAATATGTTCAGCAGTCACGCCCAGCATTACAGCAAATTCAGTCCCCTTCATGCGCATTTCTTTTCTCAAAAAACGCAACCCTCGCACTTATGAATAGTAATGCCAACAATGGTTACCTTCTCAAGTCCACATTCTTTATATTGATACGGCTGATCTTTGACCATAACCATTGATTCACCACAATTATGGCATGTTATCTTTTCCATTTTTTACCTGTCAAAATACAGTAATAATTAATTGGCTTTGTGCTGTCAGAATGGCAGTTACAATGATCCCTTCATCACCGTCAATATCATTACCCGACACCTTGTATTTCCAGTTACCCTGGATGCCATTGTACTCTTTACTGGTTATTTTGAAATCAACAACACGGCCCCTCAATCCCCAGCAGCTCGTTTATTATCCCCCGTACACACCCCTCGCCGGCCTCCACCGTAATTGCCCCGGTGGGACAGTTCTGCATACAGGCACCGCATTCCATGCACAGGTTGCGATGCTCCATGACCGCCTTTTTTTTTTCGATCCTGAACACCGCATGCGGACAGACCACCGTACACATAGCGCAGCCGATACATTTTTCCAGATCACATTCCAGGGTGACCACATCCTCCAGATAACGATATGTTCTCATAGTATTCCTGCCACCCAGAGGCCGAAACCACTGAGCAGGGCGAGAAACTGCACTGGCATAGCCAGCAGCATCTCTTTTTTAACGCCATTAAGCGAAGTAAAGGTTGAGGCTCCAGTAAAGGCCATGCCAAACCAGGAGGCGACAGCCAGGGTGATGAGCAGCCAGGAACTCTTTTCCAGGAAAGTATAATCCATATTGATGCCCCCTGATACAACGAACAGCAGGACAAAGAGAACCAGCCCGCACAGACCCCCTTTAACGCTGAAGGCCCGACCGGGAATCCAAGGCAGGAGAAGGGGAACAACGATTGCCCCAGCCGAAATCCCTGTGAGCAGAGCCAGGGAAGGCGGCAGACCATGAAAAATTGCAGCCTGCAAAAACGTACCGTTCCCGGCAAAACCAGCGACCAGGAAAAAGAGCAGCATAACCGGAATACCCTGCTTGAGAGCCAGCGTAATATCTACGGGAATCAAGACCAGCCGTTCCCGGAAAGGGAAATTCTTCAATCGCATTTCTGCTGTTGCCCTGCAACCGTTATCCAGGTAGGTAGGCAGATCTTGCAGCATTACCGGGCCGTATTGAACGGAAAAACCGCTGTGTTTTTTCACCTCAAAGGCGGCAACTCCGGTTGCTCCCAGCTGAGGAACAATCAGTTTTCTATGCTCCACCACCTCTTGCAGCCGTGAGGCCTGGATACGATCAAGCAGCTCCTCAGTGCCAAAGGTTCCCTCACCGGCAGCACACCAGACATTGATCCCCCTGGTATCAAGCACCAGTATCCAGAGTGATCGACCTGCCATTTCCCGGCGGAGCAGATCAAAGGTCATCTTGTAGTTGGCAGTCACCAGCACATGGCTGGTTCTATCCGGCTCGCCCAGGGCGTAGAGTCCTGGTTCCACAGTGAAATTATCCCGACCTATGTTCCAGCGCACCAGATAATGGCCACGCCTCTCCTTTGCGGTCAGGGTTGAGCCAACCCGTGCCACCTCGCCCACTGCGGTTGCAATGGTATCAAGGACAAAGGACTGATTTGGAGAGGGGAGAGAAAATTTCCCAGCTCCTTCAGGCACCGCTTTTGCCATAGGGAGGATGGTTATCTGGGTACTCATAACTGCGTCAACCCTCCGGTTTTACTTGAACTGCCGCATCCACAGTCGTCTCCCCTGCCAAACCAGCCCATCACGATTGCGGAAATCGGACGGATTGAGAGAACGAGCAACAGCAGGGCAGCAGCGGTCATCAACCAGCCGGGCAGGACTTCAGCAGCCTGACCAACTGCGGCAACAGCGGAAATCCCAAGAGCCATATACAGCGCATCCACTGCCAGGCCGCAGAGTACGCTGACAACCGCAATGGACAGCAGGTACAGGGCCGTAGCCCGTTTGCCCAGCAGGCCGATCAGCACGGAAAGAGAGGTCACATTAGTAGCCGGGCCGACCAGGAGGAAGACCAGGGCGGTTCCCGGACTCACCCCCTTCATTATAAAGGCGGCGGCAATGGGCGTTGAGGCGGTGGCGCAGATATAGAGCGGAATACCAAAGGTGAGCATCAGCAGCATGGAGCTTAGGCCTCCACCCAGATAGCGGGCGATCACTGCGTCGGGTACCAGCACACTGATCAACCCGGCAAGCAGGATACCAATGAAAAACCAGCCCGCAAGATCCGCCCAGAGGTCAGTTGCCGCATACCTGGTTCCAATGCGTAGTTTTTCCAGCAGGCTGTGGTGCTTTTTATGTTTTTTATGTTCGTCGGGCGGACAGTCGCTGCCGTCACAGCAGTTGTCTATAGAACAGCTCAAATCAGGACTGGCCTGTATATTTGTATTCGGTGGATTAAAGAAATTCTCCGCACAACCGGCAACAAAGGCGGAAATAAATGCGGATACGGGCCGGGCAACGGTCATGATGGGATCAAGCAAAGCCCAGGTAATGGAGATGGAGTCCACCCCTGATTCCGGGGTAGAGATCAAAAAGGCGGTGGTGGCCCCATTATTGGCACCCTGTTTCTTGAGCAAGATCGCAGCAGGTAACACACCGCAGGAGCAGAGCGGAATGGGGATGCCCAGCAGAGCCGCCTTAAACACGGAACTGAACCGCCCCTGTCCCAGGTGGGCTGCCACATAGGCCGGGGATAGAAACATCTTCAGCAGGCCGCCGACCAGCAAGCCTAAGAGGATATAAATTGAGGCCAGCTGTAACATATTCCAGGAGGCAAGAAGCATAGTATAGATAAAATCAAACATTTTTTCGCTCTCAGATATTTTTTTCCGCTCTCAGATGTTCAAGGGCAAGATGGATGAGACTGCTGACATGGTCGTCGTTGAGCCGGTAATAGAGGATCGACCCCTGGCGGCGATTGCTCACCAACTGTAGTTGGCGCAGTTGGCGTAGCTGATGGCTGACCGCTGATTCGCTGACCTCGACAAACCGGGCCAGGTCACAGACACACATCTCCCCGTGATCCAAGGCCCAGAGAATGCGCAGCCGATTGGGATCTCCCATGGCCTTGAACAGGGTAGCTGTCTGTTCATTCTCTCTCTGGGGTAAGGCGTGTTCTATGGCAGCATCTACTCGTTCCTGATGGATGCAGCGGCAGTCACACTGTTCGTTTTGCATGGGGAGATCCTGTTTCATTGGTTCACTGGTAGTTCTCAATAGTCAAAAATTAATATCTGATCATTTGTTCACATACTAATTTTTATAAAATATTTGTCAAGTTTAAAAAATGAACCAGTACTTACTTCACTCTGTTTTACGTATTGGACAAAAGATACAAAAGGGGAGTATAATGAGGAATTACCTGTTCAGCTCACCCTTGTACATTGGAATCAGCGGCTACCAACTTTAGACGAGACATTTTCGCACCACTCCGTCTGTCGTGGTGAGACCGCTGGAGCGGTCATTCGAGGTTCCCACGCAGGAGGTAAGCGAGCCTGCGAGACTCCGTCTATGGGAACCAGACAGTTCCGTCGGATTTATAAATCAAAAAACTATAGGTTTATATTTGCTCTTTACTTATTATGCGATTAGAATATTCGTCTTGAAAATGGGCATAAACACCGATAATAGCGAATTTAACTGTGCAACACATACTATGGTTAGACTAAAAATACAAAATGTCGGCTCTGTAAAAAACGGCTTTGATGCCAACGAAGGTTTCATTAATTTTACAGGAGTCACGCTATTCACGGGCAGTCAGGGAAGTGGTAAAAGCACAATTGCCAAGGTTTTTTCAACTGTTAGCTGGATCGAGAAAGCACTGGTCAGAGGAGACTTTACAGAAAGTCATCTAACCAGTTTAAATCGTTTTAAAGAGGAATTGGACTACCAGGGTATCAGAGATTATCTTAGTGATAATTCTGTGATACAACTGTGATACAATACATAGGAAAAGCTTATACGATCACATACCAAAAATCACAGCTTACTTTGACAAAGGTAGAGCAGGGTTCAGCGTACAAGTTTCCCAAGATAATGTATGTCCCGGCAGAGCGTAACTTTGTCAGTACAGTTGACAGGCCGGATATGATCAAACGACTTCCACTACCATTATATACTTTTTTAGAGGAATATGAGAATGCCAAAGAGCAGTTAAAGAGCAGTTAAAGAGCAAAATAGAACTTCCGGTAGGGGGTGTTTCTTTTGAGTATCAGAAACAAAATTCAACATCCTGGTTAAAGGGTCAGGATTATACAATTGAATTACTGAAAGCGTCAAGCGGGTTTCAAGCCCTTGTTCCATTATTCCTCGTTACAAAATATTTAACGGATATAATCAAACAGAACAGCAATTCCACCCATAAAAAAATCAACGTTGATGAAGAAAAGAAAATTTGCAGGGGAATTGATAAAATTTACAGCAATAAAAACATTACTGAAGAGGTACGAAGCGTGCTGCTGGAGAAACTCTCAGCCCGCTTCAAATATAGCTGTTTTTTGAATATTGTTGAAGAGCCGGAGTTGAACCTGTACCCAATTTCTCAAAAAGAGATACTTTTTGAGTTGTTACGATCAACAAATGATGTAGCTGATAACAAGCTTATTATAACAACGCATAGCCCTTATTTAATCAACTATTTGACCTTGGCAATTAAGGCCGATCAGGTGAAAGCAAAAATTCATCGCAATGAAAACAGTCAACAAATGCTTAAAGAGTTATCTGATATAGTTCCTTTGAAGTCAACCATACCCCCGGAGACCGTTTCAATTTACCAAATCAATGAAACTGGCGACATCCATCGGCTATCCGATTATAATGGCCTGCCATCGGACGACAACCTGCTCAATCAATTTCTCTCCGGGTCAAATGATTTGTTTATACAATTAATGGAAATCGAAGAGAAATGCAGATAAAAAAAAATCAGAAACGATGCAAAACAGAATCAGACAGTACTCGTTTTGGGATCTGTGATGATCCACCTCCACCCCATATCCCAGCCTATATAGAAGAAGATAATCCCTTAAAATGGATTGCAATTATTCATAATCCCAAGCAGGAATCAGTAGAATTTTATGCGATTGATCATTGCGTAGAAATTGTAAGAACCGATGGCACAATGGAAAGTAGATGTGACGGTTTACTCCGGTCAGGCAAGCAATATTCAAAAATTCAAGGATGACACCGGGTTAATCCTACGAGGAAGGAACGTCATTCATTTATCCTGTCCAGCTATAATTCCACGTTTAATCTCAGTCACGGAAACCTGATCAGCCTGCAAAACCATTTGTAAATGTTGAACGGCCAGACCAGGGTCTTCCCTGCTGGTACAGATAAAGAGATCAACCGCCGCATAGCCGTGTTCCGGCCAGGTGTGCGGCCACAGTTGGCCAACTTCGGGAACAAATCCCGATTGACTTCCTCAGTGCCTTGACTCCCCCAAGCCTCAGTATAACATCAGGTATCATCTGCGATGCCAAGGGGCGAGTGAGTTGACAAACTGATTTCATTGTTAAGAACGATCACGCACTCCCGTCCATGGTCATGACTGATGCCGTAGCAATCGTCCCAGTTGAAGCGGTTCATCTTACAGCTGAAATCAAATCTACTACGTTAAAGACTACGCACCTCGCAAAACTTACCGACGATCGCGCGGCCTTGAACGTGCTTGAGCTAACAACGTGGCCACCGCCGCCACCAAATGTGAACATCAAAATTCCACGTGTCATCATTGCCTTCGACAATTCCGTTGCAGTTGATACGCTCAAAGATTGGATGCATGAGGCAAACGATGTGGTATCCGTATGCGTGGTCGGTAAATACACGCTGTCGAAAACTGGAAATGGAATAGAGTGTATGAATCCGGTGACGAAAAACCAATTCACTATGAAACCCTGAGGTTCGCCGAGCAACTATTTGACTTTCTCGGGAAAAGCATCCTGACGCAGCGAGGAACACCACTATGGAGCGCATAACAAGGCACTCCTCGCGCCGAGCTAAGCTCGGAACCTCGGGATTCCCTTAAAAGGGATGAAATTGGTTAATGTTACCCAGTGGGTGAGAGCAGTATGCTCAATTCCCATCTGCCCAAAGCCTATCCAGCAGGGCAGTAGTGAAACCTGAGGGCAAACCCGGTAACGGGAGTCCGAAGCCAGGTGAATCAAGAATGCAGGGTCTGTATTGAACTCCGAAAAATGTATAGTCGTGGTCATTGGATATGCTCCCTGAGTATTGGGAGTGAAATCC
>DAOVTM010000281.1 GCA_030633145.1 Desulfobulbaceae bacterium | reverse complement strand
AGCGGAAAGGGGAATAACCGGCATCCAGTTGTGTATAGCCGGGGATGGGCCAGGTTCTGCGGATATCCAGCCCCTCCACATTCCGACCCAACGGGTAGGTGCAGATAATTATTCTATATGGATGCGCTGCCAGGGGCCTCAACCTCATTGCGGATACGGATATGACATCCCCGGTCGGCAAAAAAAGGGGTGGGCGCAATATGGAGTACTTCAGTTTTGTTCATAGCTGTAGCGGTACACCACCTGCTCTTTTTCCCGTTCCTGCTGCTGCTCATCCCAGCCCAGTTCTTCTGCCATCAGGGCGGTAACTTGCTGCAGGAGTTCATCATCTGGCCGCTTGATAGTGCCAATCCCGGTTCTGCGGAAGAGGACATCGTCAAGGGTCTGAGCCATCTCTGCACGCACTGCGTACAGAACTTCCACTCTCAGAGTATTGGTTGCCGCAGTCAATGGTTGCAGCAGTTCCCCCTTATCTGTTGCCATTTCCACAACCCTGTCAATTTCAGTACCGTGATAACGGATCAGGTGAGCTACGCTCTCCGGGGAGAGCTGCTCTTCATACTGGCTCTGCTTCGTACTGATAAATTGTTCAATATCATCAATGCGCCCTTCCAGTAGCTGACTGGAAATGGTTTGACAGGGCTTGACCTGTGCCAGTAATTTCTGCACGGCCAGATTGATGGTTTTCTCCGCCACCTTGCGAGCCGTGGTATATTTGGCTCCCAGCGAGGTGATCACCCCTTCCACACCGTTTGTCCTGTGGTGGTCAATGAGCTGGTATTCGCCGGTTCCCTGGTAGGTGTCGGAACGGACGTTCTTGACAATCAGGGGATAGATGCCGGTAAAGGCGTAATAAACATCATCCTTTGTCAGGCCAATTTCCGGCAGAGCCTCATTGATATCTACGAGAAAATTTCTCACGTCATCAGCCGTTACCCGGACATCGTCAAAGCCGCCCTCAAAGGGGACATCCGAGGTACCGATCAGGGAACGGCTCCGCCAAGGGATAATAAAAAAATGACGGCCTCCACGGTTGACAAAACCCTCGCTCTTTTTGCGGGTGGTCAGTGCCAGTGCGTATTTAGACTCGATCTGCCGGGTCACAAGGTGAACTCCCCGGGAAAAACCATTGATTTTCTTGTTCAGGGAAAGATCGGAGATGGATTCATTCAAGACCTGCACTGCCGGGCCGGATGAGTTAATGACCAGCCGAGCCTTAATGGTGAACTCGTTGTTGTTTAACCGGTCACGAGCCTGTACACCGATGACCCTTACCCTGTTGTTATCCCCGTCCTGGAGAAAGGAAACCGCTTCTACATAGTTTGCCGCTGCAGCATTGTTTTCAACCGCTGTTTTTACAAAGGCCAGGGTCATCCGTTCCGAGCTGTGCATGTGCGATTCATAGAGTACCCGGGCTCCGCTCAGTTTTCGCAATCCCTTGAGCAGTGGTACCCTGGACACGACCTCGGCAGGTGAGAAAAATTGCCCTGTACCCGGTCTCCTGCTCACATCCTTTACCAGACGGGCAAGGCCCAGATGACAAAAACGATACAACTGCATCGCAATCTTGAGGGCAAAGGCTCCCTTGGTCAGGTTACCCTTTTCTGTGGGAATCAGAAAGGGTACCCAGCGGGTCAGGTGGGGGGCCAGCTGCTGGAAGATGATCTGTTCCCGACCCGATTCCCGCACCTTCCACACCTGTCCCTTGGGCAGGTAGCGGATACCGCCATGAAGCAGTTTAGAAGAGGCAGAGGAGGTAAAACCGCCGAAATCATGCCGTTCGATCAGGCCAACAGAAAAACCGCGCAGAGCTGCATCATGGGCAATGCAGACCCCGGTTATACCGCCGCCGACCACCAGGATATCAAAATCCCTCTCAGATAGATGCTGAATACTTTCTGTTCTCTGCATGTTTTTTTCCTGTTAATTCCCTGCCCGCTTTTTCTTCAGCTTATATTCCTCGACAGTTTTGAATCCTGAGTGACGAAATCATTGTAACAGCTCGATATAATAGCAAAAACCAAAAAATTATCTCTTGCCTTATTACTCATCACACAACATTCATGACGCAACTTACATGAATCCATAAAGACTGCAAGCATATTTCCGCATCCTTTATTGCCAGATTGTATTCAAAACAAAAATACAGCGGCTGACGGGAAGAAACTACGCCCGGTGAGGGTTCCTTACGACACTGCTCGTTTTATACAATAAAGGTATCCTCTTTAAATTTTATGGTAGTCTCGTTCCTACGCTCTTGCGTGGGAATGAATAATGGACGCTCCTGCACCAGCCGGTGGATCGGCAAATTAAGGTTCCCACGCTGGAGCATAGGAACCAGTGGGCTATCAGATGTTTCCATAATTTATAAAGAGGATGCGAATAAAGCTCCAATAAACAGGAGTTATTCTTGTTTTTCTCAGAAAGTGGTGTTAGTTATGGTTCCTCAGTCGTAGAGTAATCATTTGACGAAATATTGTTAATCACATTGTACTCTTCGTTTTAGAAAACTTATATCCTTTATCGATAACAAAACACTATGTGCGGTATATGCGGTTTTAACTGGCAGGATGAATCCCTGATCCAGACCATGGCAGACACCATCCAGCACCGGGGGCCGGATCAAAAAGGTCATTTCTGCTGTGAGGAGATGTCACTGGGCTTTCGCCGATTGTCCATTATCGACCTGAGCAACAACGGTCGCCAGCCCATGTTCAACGAGGACGACACCCTGGCCCTGGTCTTTAACGGCGAAATCTATAACTTCATGGATCTGCGTGAAGAGCTGAAGGACAAGGGACATATCTTCAGGAGCAGAGCTGACTCCGAGGTCATCCTGCACGGCTATGAGGAGTGGGGCATTGATGTCCTGCACCGGCTGCGCGGCATGTTTGCGTTCGGCCTCTACGACATGAACCGGAAACGGCTGCTGCTGGCCAGGGATCGGATCGGTATCAAGCCGCTCTACTATACCTACACCGGCAAACGGCTCCTCTTTGGCTCCGAGATCAAGACCATCCTTCAAGATCCACAGGTAGAGCGACGGGTCAACTTCCAAGCCATGTATGACTATCTCGGCTTTGAGTTTGTCCCGGCTCCGGAGACCATGTTTGAGGGGATCTTCAAGGTTCCTGCCGGTCATTTCCTCCTCTATGAAAATGAAGACATTACCTTGAAGCAGTACTGGGATCTCAATGTACAGCCCGGTCAGAACTCACTCTCCTTTGACGAGGCTGTGGAAAAGATGCGCGACCATCTGGATCATGCAGTACACAGTCACCTGGTCAGTGATGTTCCCCTGGGGGTCTTTCTCTCGGGCGGACTGGATTCTAGCTGTATCGTGGCTCTGATGCGTAAACATCTCACCGGTTCATTCAAGACCTTTACCATCGGCTATGAGGATAAATCGTTCAGTGAGTTGGAATATGCGGCCATTGTTGCCCGCCACTGCGAGACCGACCACCAGGTCTTGATGCTGGACACCCTGAAACCGGAATATGTAGAAAAAACCCTCTATCATCTCGATGAACCGATGACCGATCTCTCCACAGTGCCGCTCTACCTGCTCTGCAAGCAGGCCAGGGAGCATGTCACGGTCTGTCTTTCCGGTGAAGGTGCTGATGAAAGTTTTGCCGGTTATGACCGGTTCAAGGCCAGCAAGATGAGCCGCTGGTTTAACCTGATGCCCGGTTCGATTCGTCAACAGGTGGTAGGGCGTATGACAGGGATGCTGCCGGATCAGCCCCAGAAAAAGGGACTCATAAACATGCTGAAACGGTTTGTTGAGGGAGCCAACCTGGATCCGGCGGGTCAGCATCTGCGCTGGCAGTATTTTATGAATGCAGCCCTGGAAGCAAACCTGATGACCAGTGGGTTTCGCTCAAAGGTAGAACTGGATCCATTCCGCCAGATTCGAGCCTACAATGAACAGTGCAAGGGTGGAGATGACCGGGTCAACCGGGAGATTTATCTGGATACCCGCTTTATGATGTCTGATTCGGTGCTGATGAAGGTGGATAGGATGTCCATGGCCAGTTCCCTGGAGATCCGGGTACCCCTGCTCGACCATGTGCTGATTGAGTTCATGGCTTCCCTGCCCGGCAACTGGAAACTCAAAGGGATGGAGACCAAGCATATCTTCCGAGCCGCTCTGCAAGGGATGCTGCCGGACAAAATCGTCCATCGGGGCAAACAGGGGTACAGCCTGCCGGTGAAGCAGCTACTGCGGGGTGACCTGAAACCATACATGGTGGAGCTACTCAACGACGCACCGGTTATCCGGGAAAATATGGATCAGCAGTATGTGAACAGTTTGATTGAGGAACACTGCGCCATGAAACAAAACCATAACCATGTGTTATGGGCCTTGATTAATATTGCTATCTGGCATAATCGTTTTTTCAGGTGAGAAAATGGCATCCTTCATTTGCCGAGCGCAGACTTCGACGACCTTCCCGCCCTACACTATGAACATCGTAATGTGCTAGAATATAAGGTTTTTACCTCATGCACGGTATAATATAACAACAATCCTCCACCAATCGCAAGCCAACCCAAGGCAAGAAGCAAAAGGTGAAAACAGAAGATGGGTAAACGAATGCGCCGTAATTTTCTGCAGCCTCTGAGAGACAATGAGAGAAAACCGGAGAATACCATAAAATAAACAGTAAAAAATGCAGGTCAGGGTCAGACTGAGCGGGATGCTGAAACCGTAGGAATTGGGAAGACGGGAAAAAAACCTCAAAGATAACTGAGGATCAGAACCACTGGTTATTACCTCTACTCCATCATCAGCTGCCTTGATTGTATCTATATCATGATGCGCCGTCAGATCTGCAAGGTCCAGTTCGGTAACCAGTGCAACCTGCCTGTCCACTAAGGCCATCTCTATAATATGGATGTCATTATCCGGATCAACACGAATGGATGTAATCCTTTTGTCAGGAACGGTGAAATAGAGAGACTGGGTAACGCTGCCCCCTCTGACAGATTTGATATCGCTCAATCTCTCTACATAATTCTTTCCAGCCTTGAAGTAAACCTGTAACCGACCCTCTTCCAGCGAGTGTACTTTCAGTAGCAGCAGGGTTGGTCGATATTTGTTTCCCGCAACAGCGGTGAGTGTCACTGCCAGGAGACCTGCCAAGCATAGACAAACCAACAAGTTACGCATGAACGCCCCAATACAAACTACTTACTGTCACATTCAAGTATGGAGTAATACCAGTTACGCCCCATAATCCAGTATCCCCACCAGTTAGGATGCTTTTTGTCATAAGTGTAGCCGTAGTCCCAATAGGGAGCAATTCCTGAAAATTGGTCACTTAAACACATGGAGGGCATAATGCTGACATAGGGCTCAGCAATAAATAAAATGTACTTTTGTGTCTTAATTGTAACATGATTGCTCAACAAAATATACTATGACTTCCTTATTTGAAACACGGCAACCTCCTATTTGTACGATATAAAACGAATTTCAGAAGAGGTTGACTTTCGGTGTCGACATATGTTACAATCCAGAATATTGCTCAACAACATT
>DAOVTM010000031.1 GCA_030633145.1 Desulfobulbaceae bacterium | reverse complement strand
GGCCGTGACCCACGGAGAGGGACCTGTCCTGGTAATTGCGGGTGCAGGGAGCGGCAAGACCAGAACCCTGGTCTATCGACTGGCCTGGCTCCTTGAACAGGGAGTTCCCGCAGAATCCATCCTCCTGCTCACCTTTACCCGCAGATCAGCCCAGGAAATGCTCTGGCGTGCCGGTCAGCTATCAGCCCGTTCCGCCCGGCGGGTTCCAGGCGGTACCTTTCACGCCACCTCCAATATGCTGCTACGCAGACACGGTCACCACCTGGGATTAACTTCCGGCTTCACTATTATCGACCGGGGCGACGCAGAGGGAATCATCAATCTCCTCAAATCCTCCCTGGGTCATACCGGGCCGGGCAAACGATTTCCCTCCAAGCGGGTGGTCATGAACCTGATCTCCGGTTCCATTAACAAGAACCGCACCATTGATGACCTGGTCTTTCAGTCCCATCACCACCTGACCGAATTTATTGATGCCTTCCATTCCATTAATGACCATTACAAACAGTTTAAAATTGATCACGGCCTGATGGACTATGACGATTTGCTGGTCAACTGGCACCGGCTGCTCAGCGAGTCGGATCAGGCCAGGCAGGAGGTCTGTTCCCGGTTCCGTTACATCCTGGTGGATGAGTACCAGGATACCAATCCCATCCAGGCAGAGATCGTCCGGCTGCTGGCATACAACCATAGCAACGTGATGGTGGTGGGGGATGATGCCCAGTCCATTTACAGCTTTCGGGGTGCGGATTTTTACAATATCATGCGCTTTCCCGATCAATTTACGAATACGACAGTCATCAAGCTGGAGCAGAACTACCGCTCCCTGCAGCCCATCCTCAGTCTGACCAATGCCATTCTTGAGCAGGCCCAGGAAAAGTTTACCAAGACCCTGTTCAGTGAGCTGGAAGGCGGTTCCAGGCCTATTGTCTATTCAGCCCGGAACGAGGCTGGCGAGGCTCGCTTCATTGTTGATAAGATCATTGAGCTGCAGGAACAGGGAATAGTGCGAGGAGAGATTGCGGTTCTCTTTCGTTCCGGTTTTCACTCCTATAAGCTGGAAATGGAGCTGACCAGCCGCTATCAGGATTTTGAAAAACGGGGCGGGATGAAGCTGACCGAATCCGCCCATATCAAGGATGTACTCTCCTTTTTGCGGGTCTTGATTAACCCCTGGGATAACCTCTCCTGGAATCGGATTCTGTTGCAGCTGGAACGGGTGGGACCCAAGACGGTGCAGAAGATCTTCAAGACCATCAGTGAAGAGGACGACCCGGTGGAGGCTCTGATGCGTTATAAACCGGCTCCGGGCTGGAAGGAGGGCTTCAACCTGCTGCTGGAGGGTCTGGCAAGGATGCGCAGGCCAAATCAGAGTCCGGCTGTTATCTTTGATCTGGTTATGGATTATTACGAGCCGATTTTTGAAAAGATTTATCACGACGACTACCCGAAAAGACGGCGTGATCTGGATCAGATCAAGGCTCTGGTGGGCGGCTATGGTGACTTGCAGTCCTTTGTTGATGATACGGCTCTTGACCCGCCGGAATCATCCCCTGTGGAAGATGCAGAGGGCGAGGAGGGCAAGCTGATTCTCTCCACCATCCACTCGTCCAAGGGGCTGGAATGGGATGCGGTCTTTGTCATCGGTCTGGCTGAGGGCAGGTTCCCGCACAAAAATTCCGAGCCAGGAGAGCAGTGGGAAGAGGAACGTCGCCTGCTCTATGTAGCTACAACCCGGTGCAAAAAACAGCTCTTTCTCACCTATCCCAAGGCATTGATGACCCCTGATCGTCAATTTTTGAACACGGTTATGTCACCCTTTTTGCAGGAGATTAATCCGGGACTCTATGAGCTGGATGATCCGGCTCCGGTTTATACTGCTTCTCAGGGTGTGGGCGGTGGGGTGCCGGAGGTGGTTACCCGGAAAACCGTTTCTTCAGCCAGGGTTGATTATGTTGAGGGGATGCAGGTCAGGCACCCATTTTTCGGGATAGGTACGGTCAAGGCAGTACCTGGACCCAGGAAGGTTGAGGTGAGCTTTGACCGGCACGGTGACAAGATTCTGCATCTTGATTATGCCAAGATTGAGCCAGTTTAGGAAGCCGGGCAGACAATGAATTACCAGCAGGCAGCCCAATACCTCGATGACCTCCAGTTTTTCAAGATAAAACTGGGGCTTGACTCCATGAACCGCTTTCTCGCCCGCCTGGATAATCCCCATCATACAATCAACACCATCCACATCGGCGGCACCAACGGCAAGGGTTCTGTGGGTGCGACCCTCTGCTCCATTCTTTCTGCGGCGGATTATAAAACCGGTTTTTATACCTCGCCCCATCTCAGTTCCCCCAGAGAGCGGTTCCGGATCAATGACAGCTATATAAATAAAGAGGATTTTGCCCGCTTGCTGACCAGGATTCGTGACCTGCTGGGTTCGGATCAGATCACCTATTTTGAATGCACTACCACTCTGGCAATGCTCTGGTTTGCCGAGCAGGAGGTTGATTTTGCGATTCTTGAGGTGGGGATGGGCGGCAGGCTCGATGCCACCAACGTGGTTACACCCCTGCTCTCCATTATTACCAACGTCAGCATGGATCATGAACAGTATCTTGGTACCACTCTGGCAGAGATAGCCGGAGAAAAGGCGGGTATTATCAAGGCGGGTGTTCCGGTTGTGTCTGGTGCGGCAGCCGATGATTCCGGACGGATTATAAAAGAAACCTGTGAGAAACTTCAGGCTTCGCTCTATCTCTATGGCCGGGATTTTAGCGGTTGCAGGCAGGAGAATGGGGAAAATCAGGAAACACTGCCTGGTTTAGCGCAACGACGCTGGCAGTTCCGTGGAATAGATGGAGAGGAGTTTGATAATCTGCCCATGAATATGGCAGGCAGGTATCAGGTTAGCAACGCCTGCCTGGCCCTGACCGCTATTCAACTCTTGAAGAGTAAGGGGTGGGATATAAGTGAAGAACATATTCGCAACGGTCTGGAGCAGACCAGTTGGCCGGGTCGCCTGGAAAGTTTTTGTCTGAACCGGAATCGTTTCCTTCTTGACGGTGCGCATAATCCGGCAGGAGTTGCGGCCCTTAAACAGGCTCTTATTGATGACTTTGCATGGAATAGGTTAATCCTCATTTGGGGTGCCATGGCAGATAAGGATCTGGCAGCCACCTTACAGGAGATTGCGCCACTGGCAGAAATTATTATTTTTACCAGGCCGGAATCGGAACGTTCGGCAACTGGTCAGCAACTGCTGAACGCACTGCCGGAAAGCATGCGCAACAAGGCTGTGTTGACAGATTCAGTGGCAGAGTCCATTGCTCTTGCCCGTGAACGAGCCGAACAAGACGATCTGATCTGTATTGCCGGTTCCCTTTATCTCATCGGAGCCGCACGAGACAATTTGCTTGGGAGCCTGGTTAATGATGGATGATCTGGATGAATTCTTCAACTTCGGTATAGACGATTCTCTGATTCGGGCAGAACGAAACAAGGCTCGTGGGCTCCGTAAGACACGCTGGTGGCAACAGAAAACAGCCTCTGGTCTCTGCCATTATTGTCAGGAGAAGTTCCCGATCAAAGTGCTGACCATGGATCATGTCATCCCTCTGTCCAGGGGAGGACGATCCACCAAGGGGAACCTGGTACCCTGCTGTAAGGCGTGTAATACCGCTAAGAAATCAGACTTTCCAACAGAGCTTGAAGAGTTGTAATACAGACCTTTTGAAAACAAACAAGGGGGAATGTATAAATTTGTAGTGTTTCCTGGTTCCCAAGCTCCTGCTTGGGAATTAATACCTTGGAAGCTTCAGTTTCCAAAGGCTTGAAAGAAGCAGGTGCTTCTAAAAGCAGGTTCCCAGATAAGCGCAGACTTCGAGCCGGAGCTTGGGGTTCAGAGTAAAGTTACATGTGCCAAAAATATCAGGTTTTCAGTTTCAGTGTACGATGTCTGTATCGAAAGATTATAGCGTGGTTACAGTACTATCTCCCAATATGCCCTTGAACGAGCATCTATAATACCGGGCGGGGCAGTATCTAATGCCTCTCTGAATTGTTGTTGAGTGTAATACTTTTTAACTATAGAGAAATCCTTTGCTTGACAATATTGCATGAAATAGCACAGAAAACGATTTGTGTCTTTTAAAAGATCTTCCGGCTTATCAAACCAGTTTACGCGTTTAGCTACTTCTATCAGCTCTGGATTCATAATCGTTTTTCCGATGTTAAGTCTTCTCCAATTATACAAGAAGTCTTTATCACTGGAATATTTTCAACATCTACATTCCGAACTGCTTGAACAATATCATCCTTTATTTCCTTTGTAAGCTCTGCCACATTACCTTCCTCAAAATAAACAAGGGATTTCAGCGTAATGCTCGGGTTGTACTGTTTGCCATAAATTGCCTGCGCTGCCGCAAGGCCATCCTGAAGGTGAAGGTCTGTGTGGGTGACAATTGCATGAATATCCAGATAATCTTTTTTTTCTGCTCTCTGGCTTACGGTGGCACATTTCATTCCAAACAGGTCTTCTAATGATGCAACATAAATGTCATTCTCCGCAAGCTCAGGGGGGTTAATTTGACCGAGATTTAAATTACCAAAGAATGATATTTTAATCGGATCATTGAAATCAGGGAGAGAAACAAGAACGGTTAATGTATTTGGTTTTTCCTGGATTTTTATGCTGTCTTTAAGAAACTCAATATCACCATAAAGGTCATCTGACAAGAATGTTTGACTTGTAAAAAAATCAAAATCAATCGACTTGCGATGTCCTAAACGAAGTGCAACAGCAGTTCCCCCGTACAAAATAAAATTTTCAGGGATTTGCCTTAACAAAGGCCATAAATTTTGCTGGGCTGGGTCTAATATTTTATTGATGAAATTAATCTGTAATTTACCGGATAAATAATTTTGTTGCATATTAGAACCTGATGTTCGGGGCTTGATCATTTGATATTTGTGAATTGGCCATTGTTGTTTTAAATGCCTTTCTCTCTTTCCCAGCGGGTTATACAATTTTATCGAACTTTTCCAAGTACGCATTCATACCACCATTCGGCATCCTTCATTTGCCAGTTGACACTTTCCGTACAATCTGGTTCCCAAGCTCCAGCTTGGGAACTTGTTTTTAGAAGCTCCAGCTTCTTGCAATAGCCGGGAAGCTGGAGCTTCCGAGGCATTGTCCCCAAGCTGGAGCTTAGGAACCAGGAACTTTGTGAGAGTAATGTATTGCCAAAAGTGTCAACTACTTTTCGCCTGAAATGAAGGATGCCCACCATTCTCTGTTTTTTGGAATTTTTTCTTTAAGTTTGTAGAGAACATATCGGTAATTGTCATCCCCTGTCTATACGAGGACGCTCCACCAAGGGCAATCTGGTACCCTGCTGTAAGGCGTGTAATACCGCTAAACGATCAGACCTTCCAACAGAGCTTGAAGAGTTGTAACACTTGAGAGTGAATCTATCATCAGAAAATTATTATTAACTGTGAAAACAAAGAGTAATAGTTCTTAATCTATAAAAAGACGGTTGGGGTGTTGCTTTTATCTCCAGAGAGATTATAGTCTAAAAAATTATATACCAGTATGGAATCGTTTTCACACCCGTCTAAGCACGGTTAATCTCAAGGAGGTGGCAGAAATGAGCTTTCTGGAAGGGTTACTCTGGTTAACCTTAAATGTATATCACGAGGCAAGAAGTGAACCGCAGATAGGTCAGTTGGCAGTGGCTCATGTCACCCTGAACCGGGCCATGGATAAGAACAAGAGCGTGGAGCAGATCGTCCAGGCTCCAAAGCAGTTTAGCTGGACTTTTCAAAAAGACTCCTATTTCCCCACTGAGCCGGATGCCTTTGTCAGCTCCATGGAGACCGCAATGACAGCAATGATTACCTCAGATTTTACCAAAGGGGCAACCTTTTATCATCGCACGGATGTCCATCCGAAATGGGCTGGCACCAAGACCTTTGTTGCCCAGTACGGGAAGCATAAGTTTTATCGTAACTGATACAATTTCATAAATTTGTTTGAGAAAAATATTGTGAGGGTGTTCCTGTGATTGGAACACCCTTTTTTTGTACATTTTTTGTATCCTCTTTATAAATTTTATGGAAACATCTGATAGCCCACTGGTTCCCATGCTCCAGGCTCGCTTACCTGGAGCGTCCATAATCCGTTCCCACGCAGGAGCGTGGGAACGAGGCTTATAGTTTTTCATAAAATTTAACAAGGATACCTTTTTTTACCTCTCTATCTCAGATGAAAATCTGGGATTGATCCCACCATGCTCTTCAAAAAAGGCCGCTATGCACACGTTACATTTCAAATACGATGAGGAAAATATAGATGTCTCAATCCTGCGTCTATCGCATCTCCTTGACGGCAGAGAAGAGACACAGGAAAAACTGGATCTCTACCAGTATCATGATGAGCATTCAGATTTGGACTGGGCTGTGGTGAGAAAGGATGGCCTGATTTATCCCCAGTGGTGCATTGATGAATTTGCAACCCTCAAAGTCCAACTTCCCTCCGTGTATAATACCATCTTGAAAACAGGTGTAAATTATAGTTGAGCAGTAATCCAGTGGTCAACCAGACGGGATAGTTGTTGTTGGCAGGATTCCGTGTCACATTGGGGATCAAAACGGTACAGATAGTGGAGCCGCAGGATGTCAGACAGGCTGCGCAGATCAAAATCTTGTTCAGGCAGGCCATCAAGACGAGCGAGCCACTGTTGCAGTGTTTCAGACTGATGACGACCGTAACCGGTCAGAGTCAGTTGCTGTTCAATACGAAAGAAATCAGAATCAAGCCCTTTTTTCACTGCCCCCTGCTCAGGCTCCAGTTGCTGGGTCTGCTGCTGTTTTTTTCTCTTGCTTGTAAAACGGTAGAGCAGCAGTAAGAGGAGCGGCAGGGCCAACCAATAGACTGCGCTCGGTATTTTCTTCTCAGTACTGTTAAGCCAGCTTGAAAACCGGTATCGACACCAGGAAAAGAAATCCCTGATCGGAGTAAAAAGGGATGTTTGTTCCTCCTCCTGCTCAAGCCAGTCTGCCGGAGTGGTATCCAGTAGCTGCCACTGGTCGTCCAGAAAGAGCATGGCCCAGGCATGTCCATGGCGGGCCCGGACAAGATAGGATCGCTCCAGTTCACTGTACTCTCCCACCACCCAGCCTGTGGCATAACGAGCAGGTATCCCGGCACTGCGTGCGAGTAATACTGTTGCAGCGGCAAAGAACTCGCAATGACCGGCTCTGGTATGAGTCAGGAAATTTTCAAGATTGGTGACCGGGTTGCCCTGTTTTTTCTGGATCAGGGAGTAGAAGAAATGATCGTTAAAAAATTTGCTGATTGCCCTGGCAGTCTCTTGGGAATTCTCCTTGCGCAAACCGTTTTCCAGCAGAACCTTATCCAGCATTGGCTGTAATGGTTCCGGTATGAGCAGGTCTGTATCGGCAATTACCGGATCACGGGGCAAGGTCGAGGAAGTTCGTACCTCAACATGGAGCAGACCCTGTGCGCCGGTCACCTGAACCGCCCCCAACCTGCTCAGACTGACCGTTTCAGCGGGCAGGTCAGCAAGAGAGGTGGTGCTGATAGGGACAGGCAGAACACCTTCTCCTCCCTTGAACCGGGTGCTTATGATCAGCCGGGTCAGTCGGGTTTCTTTACCATGTTGCGGCAACGGGCGTAGCTGCCAGCCGGTTCCTGCCCCATTGGGCTGTAGAGGATCAGATGTGCGGGGAAGAGCGTACCAGGTGGGCGTTCCAAAGGCAACTCGATAGACGTTATAACTGCTCTTGCGCAGATATTTTGGCGGCAGCTCGTCCTTTTCCGTGCGAACTCGGAAGATGATTGCATCTGAAAGCTTCATCCTGCCAATGGAACCAATGGAGGTGCGGGACTGGAACGGATCCGTACGACTGTTACCGCCGCCCCCAATGTATTGCATGGCCTTTTTCTCGACAATGGTCTGCAGCTCCTGCAGGCCGAGCTGAGCTGCAAAACTACTGACACCAATCAGCAGCAGAAGGATTGTCCAGAGCCATTTTGGCCAGCCCGGATTACGTCCAGCCCACAGCGTCCAGGCAACCAGTCCCATCAGGATCAGGAAAAACCAGGTCGAACGGTTATTGCCCATCCCACTGGTGACAAGGCAGACTGCCAGGTAGCTAAAGGAGATGTTGAGCCGTTTCCCTGCTGGTTTTTTGCCATTTTGTTCTCTTTCTTTTTTGGCCCGACGACGAACCACCAGTGAGAGTGCGCTGAGGTTAATTCTCTGATCGGCTCCGTAAACCTGAGCCAGCATGAGCGGCAGGAGCAGTACCGGCATCCAGCCAAACATCTGGATGGCACTGGTATGATCCATGTCAGCCACCAGGGTAAAGGCAACGACAGCGAAACAGAGATAGACACAGAGAACCATAATCCGGCTGTAGTCCTTATCGGAAAAATGAATCCGCATTGTAATCAGCCTGGAACCCTCCAGAACAAGGGCGATCATAATGGCGACCACGGGCTGACCTATTTGCACACCCCAGAAGAGGAGAACCGCACCCATGAGAAAAACTGGAGTATTCATATTCGGGCCAGCCCCTCTTCCATTTGATCCGGGTGAAGAAAATGGACAGGAACACCCACATCGGTTGCTCGCCCTGCCTGTTCTGTCTCCTCTTCACAGATCACCAGTGGTAGAACAGGCAAGCCTCGACCGGCCAGGGAGGCTACAAGATCCTGTCTTTTTTTATCCCAGTCGAGCAACACACAGATACAGCTACTGAGGAGTCCGGAACGCTGCTCAATGAGTGACACCAGTTCTGAAAACGACTGTTCAGGACAGGGCTGCACCGTAGCCAACACCTCCAGCAACTGCCTGGAATGGCCCACGCTGCGACCGGCAGTGAAGCAGTAGGCCTGATTGTTGACAAAGAGGAGATCCAGGAGGGAATCCCCAGTAGCCACAGAGCAGGCCAGGGAGGCAGCCACGGAAACAGCCTCTTCAAAACAGCGGTCAGCACTGTTGCGGGGATTGCTGAGATTTTGAAAGGTGTCCAGGATCAAGCCATGTCTGGAGAGGAATTCATCCTGATACTCCTTGACCATGGGACGACCGGTCTTGGCCCAGCTCCGCCAGTGGATGGTACGGGGCGGATCACCGGGCCGGTAATCGCGCATGGACATAAACTCCTGGGATTCTCCCACGGACGAGACCTGGGTCATTCCGGCGGGTTGATATTTTCTCGAACCAACAAGCTGTAGCGGCGGCAGGGGATACCTTTTGGGTAAAATCAGCAGGCTGTCCCGGCAGGGGATGGGTGACAGGGCGCGGAACAGGCCAAAAGGATCAGGACGGCCAAGGGTCATTGAGGAAAAGCGGAGCAGGCCTCGACTGCGGGGAGTGGCCTCTTGGCGCAGTTAAATGGACACGCCCGGAACCAGATCAGGCAGGGAAAGCCAATCCTTTTTTGGTGTGAATTTGATCTCCACGATCTGCTGCAAGCGGTTTTTTCTTTTTTTTTCACTTTTTCTGCGAATGTGAAATTCCCTATAGGAAATATACTCCGGCTTTGGCGTGTCAAAGAGCTGGAGATGGCGCAGCGTTTTTTTTCCATGATTCTCCAGCTCAATTCTGTAAAAAAATGGTTCTCCAACCGTTGCCTGGGCTGGCAAAACTCGTTGCGCAGTGATCTGGGGTCTGAAAACAACACAGCAGCAGGCAGCAACCATCCCCAGAACAGTCAGGATGGAGAAGAGTTGAAAGACGGTACTCAGCCGGGTGTCCAGGCCGGTGGCTGCGGCCAAGATGAGGACTCCGATAAAGAGGGAACCGGTTAGGGTGATACGGGGATACAGACGGAAGTAGAGCAGGGAACTACGCCGCAGGAGGAAATAGAGGAGCCGATCCATGGTGGCTGGCTCAGGTCGGTATGGGCAGGGTTTGCAGGATTTCCTGCACGATATCCTCGCCGCTCACCCCGGAAAAGACGGCCTGCTGGTCGATCACCAGACGGTGGGCCAGCACATCCACGGCTATCTCCCGGATATGATCCGGAGTGACAAATTCAAGCCCGTCAAACAGAGCCAGGGTTCGGGAGATATTCATCAGGGCCAGGGAACCACGCGGACTGGAACCCATGCGTACTCCTTCTGCGTCACGGGTGGCAACCGCAATATCCACACAGTATCTCCGCAGCTCTTCGCTGACCCGGATTTGCCCGGCCAGTTTTTTAAGGAGCAGTATATCCTGCCGATCAACACAGGGCTGAACATCATCCAGGGGATGGGTTGTCATCTGGTCGGCCAGGATAGCGGACTCCTGGGCAGGGGTTACATAGCCCAGGCTGAACTTGAGGGCAAAACGATCCATCTGTGCCTCGGGCAGGGGATAGGTTCCGTGGGATTCCACCGGATTCTGGGTCGCCATGACAAAAAAGACCTTGCCCAGCAGGTGCTGTTCTCCATCCACACTGACCTGCCCTTCGCCCATGGCCTCCAGCAGGGCGGACTGTGTGCGGGGTGAGGCTCGGTTGATCTCATCGGCCAGGATAATATCTCCAAATATAGGGCCGGGATGGAAATGAAACCGGTTGTCTGCCTGATCAAGGATGGACACCCCGAGGATATCCGATGGGAGCAGATCCGGGGTGAACTGGATGCGTTTAAAGCCCAGATCAAGGGTTTTAGCCAGAGCCTTGGCCAGGGTGGTCTTGCCGGTACCGGGATAATCCTCCAGCAGGACATGGCCGCCGCTGACAAAACCTGCCAGCAGTTTGCGGACGGTTTCTTCCTTTCCCCGGATGACCCGGTTGATGGATCTGCACATCTTTTTGTAAAGATGGCGACCTGTAGAGTTCTCAGAAACCATGTTTTTTTCAGACGGATTTTTTGTTTTCATGGTACAATATTAGAAATATTTGAATCTGCTGACCATTGCTTGGTGTATAATAGTACCCCATGACTTGCAATTTACAAATCATTATTAGGCATCCTTCATTTATCGGTGACACTTTCGCCTTAAAAAATTCACAACTCTGGTGCGCTGTGCGCACCAGAAAGTATTTGCCAATAAAAAATGTCAAATATTTTCCGCACAATATGAAGTCTGCCCATTCTGTCACTGGTTCCAATGCTCCTGCGTTGGAACCTTAAGGTGCCGATCCTGCGGTAGTTTTAGGACGCAGGAGCGTCCAAGTGCCGTTCCCACTGACGGAGTCTCGCAGGCTCGCTTACCTGGAGCATGGGAACGAGAGTAAGTCTCTTATGTTGAATATCCAGTCATTATTATAGATCAATTTTCAAACATTTTGTGCATTTACGGTGCATCAATTATTCTTAATAGTAAAATTCTCAATAGTAAATATCATGAAACCACAACCATCAGAACATCTCACCGCAATCGACCTGGGCTCCAACAGTTTTCACATGGTGGTTGCCCGCATTGAAGATAACCATATCCATATCCTGGACAACCTCAAGGAGATGGTGCGTCTCGGTGCCGGACTGGATAAAAACGGGCAGTTATCACAAGAAGCACGGGATCGGGCCATAGCCTGCCTGGAACGGTTTGGCGACCGGGTCAGGGATCTGCCACAGGGTACTGTGGTCGCAGTGGGTACCAACACCCTGCGTCAGGCAAAGAACTCCCGCCAGTTTTTAGAAGACGGAGCCAAAGCCCTGGGTCATCCCATCTCGGTTATCGGCGGCAAGGAGGAGGCTCGTCTGGTCTATCTCGGGGTTTCCCATTCCCTGGTTGCGGAAGACGGCAAACGGTTTGTTATGGATATTGGCGGTGGTTCCACTGAGCTGATTATCGGAGAAAACTTTGAACCCCTCCATCTGCGCAGCCTGGAGATGGGCTGCGTCAGCATAAGCCGGGCCTTTTTCGCCAATGGGAAGCTGAAAAAGAAATACTGGGACAAGGCTGAGACAGCGGCCCACCTCAAGCTGCGTCCGGTGCGGCGTTATTTTCAAAAGGTTGACTGGACCTCGGCCACTGGAGCATCCGGCACCATTAAGGCAGTGGGCAGGGTGGTACAGGGGCTGGATCTGGAGTCTTACGACATCACCCTGGACAGCCTTTACCAGATCAGGGAAAAGATGATTGAGGCAGGGGAGCTGGACAATCTTGAACTGCCTGGGCTGAAAGATGACCGCAAGCCGGTCTTTGCCGGGGGACTGGCAGTGTTGATTGCCACCTTTGAGGCATTGAAGATTAAATCCATGCAGGTCTCAGAGGGTGCCTTGCGCGAAGGGTTGCTCTATGAGCGGTTAGGCAGGATTCAGAATGAAGACACTCGCCTGAAAACCGTGACCTCTGTCCAGCAACGCTTCAATATCAGCCAGAAACACGCCCGCCGAGTGAGCAAGACCGCACACCGGCTGCTGACCGCCTGCGGCTGCGAAAAGCTCTGGGGTCTTCATTTGGCGGAGGCGGAAACGCTGCATTGGGCCTCCAGTCTCCATGAAATCGGCCTTGCGGTTTCCCTGAGCGGCTACCAGAAACACGGTGCCTATCTGCTGGACAATGCCGACCTGCCTGGCTTTTCCTTTCAGGAACAGACCTGGATGAGTGTTCTGGTGCGCTGCCATAGGAAAAAAATCTCTAAAAAACTGTTCATGAAGTTGGCAGAGCAGGATCGTCAGACTGCCCTCCATCTGGTGGTGCTGCTTCGGTTGGCTGTGCTTCTCCACCGTTCCAGAAAAGAGGAAACTGCGATTATTGAGAGTATCACTGGTGAGGAGAACGGGCTGACCATTCGTTTTGCAGAGGATGAGCTGAAAATACATCCTTTGCAGCTTGCCAGTTTGGAACAGGAGGCAAAGTATCTGCGGAATGTGGATTTTGTGCTTACATTCTCCTGATAAACCCTTAGACTTGCCTCATGTCTGGATTCTGCTTGCACTGAACAGTTATTATAAGTATAAATCAGAGAGAATACATCCTATTTACTCTTTCATTAGTGTATTAACAGATAGAACTTATTATGCTCCTGCGATTCATTCTCCTTTTTTTTGTTCTCCTCCTTCCCTGTACCGGATTGACCCAAGACCGGGCAATCAAACAAAAACCTGTTACCGGCGAAGCCCGCTCCGCCCTGGTCATCGGCAATGCAGCTTATGATAACGCACCTCTTGCCAACCCGGTAAACGATGCCAGGGATATTGCTGCGGCTCTTAAAAAGGCTGGTTTTTCAGTTGATCTCCTCCTCAATGGTAATCAACGAAAGATGAAAGAGGCAATCCTGAAATTTGGCAGAACCCTGCGTCACGGAGGTGTAGGGCTATTCTATTTTGCCGGTCACGGTATCCAGATAAACGGCATCAACTATCTGATACCTGTGAATGCCAATATCAATAACGAGGCAGAAGTACAGTATGAGGCCGTAGAAGCCGGAAGAATCCTGTCGCAGATGCAATTGGCAGGTAACCAGCTCAACATGGTTTTTCTCGATGCCTGCCGTAATAATCCCTATAAACGTGCCTTCCGTTCCGCCCACAATGGCCTGGCGGCCATGGATGCTCCGCATGGTTCTCTGATCTCCTTTGCCACTGCTGCCGATGATGTAGCTGCCGACGGCACAGGACGCAATGGTATTTACACTAAACATCTTCTCCGCCAGATGGCGACCAGGAATCTTGAATTGGGTCGGATGATGAAATTGGTTCGGCGGGGGGTACAACAGGACACTGGAAATCGGCAGACACCGTATGAACTCTCTTCGCTCACTGGAGATTTTTATTTTATAGGTGGTACCGACAGTGATGATGGAGTAGGGAATACAACCGCATACAGTAGCAGTGTGAGTAGCGGTGAAGAAGAAATGTGGGCATTGGTTAAAGATTCTGGTAACCTCCAGGAACTCCGGTATTTTTTAGCTGAATATCCAAACAGCAGTCACCGGGGAGTTGCTAAAATTCGCATTATCCGACTTGAACAGAAAAAAGATGGCTCGAAACCTGATCCTGCATTTGGACGTTTATTTGTGGCCGCTACCCCGGCTGAAGCCCGGATTCGCATACTCAACATAAAACCGCGCTATACAGAGGGGATAAAACTCACTCCCGGTAGTTATGAGATTGAGGTGTCCAGTAAAGGGTATAAAACGTATATTCGTACGATTGTATTGAATGATAGTAAAAATGTAACCTTGCCTGTACGTTTGCAAAAACTCAATAAGGCACCGGTTAACGATTCTCCTCAAGCAACAGCTTCAAGTTCAAAAAAAGTAATGGATCCTGGGGGAGTTGTACAGATACTCTACCGCAACAGTTATGCCCTTTTGATAGGGGCATCAGACTATTTGGAAGGATGGCCCAAGCTGCCCGGTGTAAAGAGTGATATTCCTGCACTGGAAAAAACTTTGCAAGAACATGGCTTTACGGTTCGCACAGTCTTTGATCCAGACTGTGCTGATCTGGAAACCGTGTTCAAAAAATTTGTGCAGGATTATGGCCTCGAAGAACAAAACAGGCTCCTCTTTTATTTTGCCGGTCATGGTCACACCATCAAACAAAAATATGGTGCGGAAACCGCCTACTTGGTTCCTGTAGATGCACCCGATCCCGAAGTGAACAAAAAAAGTTTTCTCTTCAAGGCCCTGCCCCTCAGCAGAATTGAAGGGCTTGCCACCCGTATAGATGCCAAGCATGCCCTTTTCCTCTTTGATAGCTGCTTTTCAGGAGCCATATTTTCCCTGACCAGAGACATTCCCGCCAGTATCAGTCATAAAACCTCCAGACCGGTACGCCAGTTTATTGGCTCTTGCGGCGCAGGTGAGATCGTTTCCGATGAGAGTATTTTTCTCAAGCAACTTATCCTGGCCCTTAAAGGAAAGGGAGGCAGTAATGATGACGGCTATATCACTGCCAGCGAGCTTGCTGTCTTTCTCACTGATTCCGTGACCAACTATTCGCACAACACCCAGCATCCCTGGTATGGTAAAATCCGGAATCAAAATCTGGACAAGGGTGATTTTGTCTTTATCCTACCGGGAAAATAGGAGCATAAGCCGGTTGCTCCTTCCGCAGAAACTGAGGTATCTTACCCGTCCTATGAATTAATGTTCTGGTCATTCTCACTTTACCCTTTCCCACTCAAATGCAACGATGTTACGTTCTTCACTGCTGAACTCAATCCCTACAAGGTAGATATCACCTTGTCCCTGATACTTCTGGGCATATTCCCTTTCTTTAATCTGCTGGAGAGGCTTGTCTTTGCCATTAACTTTAAACTCGATAATATAAATTTTATCGTTCAAAAATACAGTTAAATCAATACGCCCTTTATTACTGACATCCTCGGCAATGATCTTTATCCCCAGGCTTGCAAGATAGGCATAGATAACACTTGCATAGTAGCCCTCATAATCACCAATAGTATTTTTGACATAATTATTGTAAGGGATAGAGGCAAAGAGAGAGATGAGTGTGGTTTGCAGCTTATCGAGGTCACCTTGTTTCAAAGCGGTAAACAAGCTGCTCTTGGTGGACGTATAAGATGTCTCATCGGTAAGATATCGAATAAGAACATCATTAAATGAAAGGGCGACTTCCTTGTTGGGGTGCTGTAAAGAGTATTCAAACCCTCCAAACTCCAATTCATGAACATCTTTTATGGTTAAATACCCTGCTTGAAACATGATGGGTTCAAGTTTGATATTTTCAATGTCAAAACTGTCAATGAGACTGCTGTCAACCCGCAGGTTGGACAGACGGGGCAGATAATAGTTATTTTGCTTTATGAGTTTGAGCAAAAACGTCGGAGTGCCAGTGGCAAACCAGTAATTATCATAAATAAATCCTTTGTCAATAAAGAGCAGGATATCAAACGGGTTGTAAACACTTTCACCACAAAAATTATAGCCATTGTACCACTCCCGCACCCTTACCATAACGATAATTTTCTGCCCGGATGTCAAAAAAAGATTGTATGCCAATGGGAAGTTTTTTCATTTTTTTTATTTTTTTATT
>DAOVTM010000279.1 GCA_030633145.1 Desulfobulbaceae bacterium | reverse complement strand
TCCCCTGCCTGGAACCGATCCTGCCAAAGACATCTTTAATGGCTTTCTCCATTCTCTTGGCAGCTGTCTGGTCACCGGCGCAGGTCAGCATCTCGGTGACCTCCACGACCGCATCCCGCAGGCAGCCCTTGATTCGTTTCGCAGGGATAAAGGGTAACCCCAGCTCATCAAAAACAACATCCGTGTCAATGAGCGAGCCGAAACCGCTCCCGGAGCCGACCAGAGCAGCAGACTGCAGTTCAATACTCAAGGTACAGGTGGTCATCTTCTTTTTCCTTGGAAGTCCTCAGAAGAGAGAACGAATTCGGGATAAAACCGTTTGATTTCCAGCAAATCAAAATAGGGTGTTCTGCCGCCGGCAAACAGATGCCGGATGTAATCATTCCCTCCGGGAAGCTCAGGCAGGGAGACCTTCCGGTACTCAAGGTGACGGATAAAAGCACTTCTTTCATCCTTGGGCAGGACGAGTACCCGGTTCAGCTCATTGAGCCTGACTTCTGACCAACCGGGTTTGAGAAAACCGGCCAGGGCTGACCGCAGCTCGGCAAATGAGGCATCAGCACAGTTTTTTTCCGGATCCAGAGGAAAAGGCCGATACAGGAGTGATCCCTCGTCACCCGTAAAGTGGTGATTTCGGTAGTCGGCAGCCCGTATCTGTTCCAGCGTGTCCGTAACACTGCCCAGGGCAATATGAAAATCCAGGTAGGAACCAGCGGCCTTCTGTTCCTTTCGCCTCTTTTTAGCATTTTTACAGAGTTCTTCCGCAAGTTTATAGCCCCGATAAAAGGGATACTTTGTTTTAATAACCGCAACGCCTGCGCAGGAGGACAGTTTTTTACCCTTAATTTCAATTTCGGTTTTGGCAAACTCCTTCATGATACACTCACTGAAATACAGCCCCAGTTTTGCGTCACAGACAAAGGTCAGGTCATCCCCGCCCAGGATGATCGGGCGGATGGGTAGTATTTTCCGTTGTTCTACCCTTTCCAGAAAATCTGTCCTTATCTTCCCGGTAAACTCCAGTCCGGTTCGCTTTTTCAACTCATGCAGGAATTTCTTTTTACCCCCCATACGCCTGTCCTGCATCCGCTTTTTAAGCAGAGACAGGTCTTCTTCCGGGAGAGTGTTGTCCCGGCGCAGTTGCTCCAAAACCTCCCGGCTTACTCTATACTCCTGTGTACCCACCGCATCTTGATCCCTGCCATGCCCCAGGGCTTGCATAATCTTGCCATACAGTTTTTCATCTTTATCCTCTTTACCCGTCAGCCGGGAGATCAGGCGGTCAAAACTGTTTTCCATTCCCTTGTTGATCCGACAAGACAGCTGGCGCAGGGTTTTCAGATCCCTGGCCCCCCTCCCCCTGAACAGCTCCCCCACCGAGTTGCCGTCAATATGAACCACAGCGATATGACTGTCTTTTCCGGGCAGCCCGCCCAGATCTTCCAGTTCATTGGAAAAGCAGTAATCTTTCGCTCTCTCTTCCAGGTATTTTTTCTCCAGCTCCTCACTGGACTGTTTTGCACTACTGATGAATGCGGACGCAGTTGCGGATACAAACTCATCCACTCCCGTATTAAAGCCGTTTGCGGACAGGCCGGTGCGGTTACACTCCGTGGTTATACCGTGTCGGGGGAGCTGTACCTGAGGTGTGAACCACCCCTTGTTGGCGTTGAGCCGATGAAACAGTTTGCCCAGGGCAGCTTGAAAACCTCCGCTCTCAGAAGGGTCAGAAGGGAAAGCATCATCCAGAGCCACTGCTGTTGCCATGCCCGGGGCATGAACCAGGAGCCGCCTGGTCCAGCTGGTAATAAACTGCTTGGCAAGTGATGGACTGCAAAAGAAAAGGAGGGCATTGCCGCCGCCGATATAACCGCATTCAAAGGGAATCTCCGCAGCCGGACAGGGGCCCTTGCTGCCGCTTTTCTTCCAGTTTTCAATGATGGTGGTGATTTCTGCGGAAGGAAGGGCTGTGACCTCGGCCAGGGCTTTGGCAAGATGGCTTATAAATATCTCTGTCACCAGGTGGGAGGCACCGATATTGTCCTTGAGGCTGTTGCTCTGGAAGATATAGCCCTGGATGGATACGGTATCAAGCAGTACCGCAGTGCAGGTTTGCATATTGGTTTTCTCCTGTTTCGGGATTCTTTTTTTCCCTGTTCAGGAAAAAATAAACTTCTCCAAGGCATCAAGACAGATCTGTTCATTGCGTAAATCTGCTAGACCCAGGGCAAGGATATTCTTTTTATTGCCCCCGGTGTCATATTCCAGCTCTTCCTGCAGCTCCCTGGTTGCCTGTTTGCCAAGCCCGGCCGCAATGACCGCCCTGGCCTCATCACCGCCTATCTGCCGGCAGCGTTGGATGATCTCAAAGCCCTTGAGTTTTGCATCCTTCTTGTGGGTGGAGATGGTGCAGGAGATACCGGTCAAATGGTATCCGTGCATCCAGACGACATCCAGCTCAAATTGGTTCTTTCGGTTCTTTTCGCCTGTCGTCCAGCCTTCCTTCCTGATAACCCAGTTCCTCTCCAGTGTATTTCCCGTACCCTTGCCAAGCTGTCCGGCAAAGGTCTTTCGAAGAGAGGAATAGAGGTTTTTCTCCAGAATGAAACCATTTTTGAGCTGATTACCGTTTTTTGGATCCCAATCTTGAAAGGTCTGCTTCTCTTCTTTAGAAAAGGAAAAAGGTTCGTTTTTGTTGACACGGGTATAATCATGCAGCTCTATTAGCTCTTTAAAAGAGAGATGCACCGTTTTTCGCAGGTCTTCCGCACCGGAAAAAACTCCTTCCCTGTCCAGGATCAAGCGAAAATTGTTCCCGTCAAGATAGGAGAACGGTCGCTGTCCCCTGTGTTGCAACCGTTTCAGAGCCAGATAGGCATGGGTGGCCAGAGCCTTGGTACCGCCGGTGTAGTTCAGGTGAAAATCGGAGTCATCTTCCCATTTCCCGACAACCTGCCGGGTAATCTCGTTTTGAATCAGCTCCCCGTCACTGACATCATCGATGGCGATCTTCTTCATGGGAAATTCCAGAGCCGGATGGTTGCCCTCCCATCTCTGCCTAAGCAATTTCTCCAGATTCTCGCATTGCGTAAAAGTACCCGCCTGAACGGCATTCTCCTCAGAATGGATGAGCCATATTTTTTCCAGGGACTGGTTGTTTTCCAGAAAAAAATCAGCGGCTACCAGGTTGGGCAGGGGATTGGTGCCAATCAGTAAGACAAGGTTACGAAAGGTATTATGCGGCATGGGGTTGAGAACTCCTGTGCATGTTTATAGCTCTGGCCTGGTATGTGGTATGTGTCAAATCATAATCATGGATTCCTGGATAAGGATAACCGATTATTATTCCAGTGCGCAACTTTTTTCAGCATCCTTTTGTTCCCGGTTGACGCTTTTTCATAATCTTTGGGTCGTCCCTCATGACACTCTACCATACCTGCACGCAGCGTATCCTGCTTTATATCACCGGTAAAACGCCGATCCTCCTTACTTCTCTTCTCCATTATCTCGCTCTCGAGTTCCAACCATCCTTTCTTCCAACAGATATACATATTCTCACAACCAGTAACAGCATGGATTGTGAATGGGATTTAATCCTTGCCCCGAACGATCAAAAGGGTCATTTTCACATATTTTGCCAGGAGTACTTTCCTGAGGGGCTGCCATTATTCCCGGATAACATCCATACCATGGACTATGACGAACCCACCCTGGACAGAGCTGATTTTATCACCGCCCTGGTACACCAGTTGACCAGTCAGAAAAACAGCGTAATTCACCTCTGTCTTGCCGGATGCGATGAAGCCGTCTCTTTTCACAGTGGTTTCGCTCTCAGCTTATACGGAAGAAAGCAGGATCAGTTGTCTCGACTCATGGTCATACAAACGCTTCAAATAGAGAGTTGTCCGGGGATGGCGAAGGTTAACCTGACAGATATTCCTTTTATCCGCATGGGCAGAGAAATACCCGGTTCGCTCAAGAAAGGCCGGGGTATCTTCAGTGAACACCTGTCCATGATTCAGCGACTGTCAGAACCGGTAACCGTGGAGATCAATGTGGCTACCCGGCAGGTACGGCTTAACTCTATCATCATACCCATGGATAAAGCCGATCTGAGCGTATATCTGTGGTTGTGCCTGCGAAGATTAAACAATGAACCTCCCCTCTTATCGGATGCCGCCCCCTTTGTTGAAGAGTATATCAAGGTCTATGCCGTGATTGTCGGCCCTTTGAGCGGTATGCTTGACCGGGTGCGAACCGTTGCCTGTAAACGAACTCCAAAACAGCAGAGAAACTGGCTCCAACAACGGATATCGAGGCTGAAAAGTGCTATTGTACGGAAATTGGGAGGGCAAGCCGCTCAGCCCTTTCTTGTTCATCCTGTAAAATACCGGGGAAAAACTGCCTATCAAACCCGGTTCGATAAATCCGCAATTAACCTTTCTGGTATGGCCGACGAATAGGGCAGATAGGAGATTCACACTGGAGCATTAGAGCCATTTATGTCGATCCTATGTACCCCGCTCACCCATTGCCTGTACCTGCTCACCTGTTTTTTTGAATAACCAGTTCAAGGTATCAAGAACCTTTTGCAGGTTTTCAATGGCTGATAATTTGACAGGATCTCTGGTAAAGATTGATTCTTCCAATCTGGCAAACTGCCAGAATTCTCCTGTGGTAACAACACCGTAACAAATATTCGCTCCTTGCGTGGAAGCAGCATACCTTTCGACCCAAGAATGAGACCAGCCTTATTTCCATTCTGTTTCCTTGGCCGCTATAATACACAGGGGAGGAGTTGCAACCCCGCCGTTGTCTGCATAAGGGGCTATTAAATAATCAGGCTTTCCTTCAAGTTTCAGTTTAGAGTTTACGTTAAAGGATACTTCCGACCAAACTTCCAATTCTTCATAGTTGTCTGCTACTATGTCCAGCATAGGTGTAATTATGTGCTGCCGTATTGCATATTCATTGACAAAATTTACATCATTTAATAAGGCCCGACCCATCCTGGCCAAAAAATACTTATCGATTGCAACAGGCAGCAAATCTATAAATGATGTTCGTGTTACTTTAATGGTAAAGGCATCGGCTACCTGTTCAATTCTATCAAATTGTCCATAGGGCATGAATTATTTTCCTTGGGTTTGGTGGGTGTTGATGGGGGTGGGTCACGATATTCTACTGAAATTATTAGACTTACAAGGCTTATAACGTATCCTCTTTATAATTTATGGCTACATCCGGTTGACCCACTGGTTTCTACGCAACAAGTAAGCGAGCCTGCGAAACTCCGTATGTGGGAACCATCAGATATGAGTTTCTCAGAGAGAGAAATTGCATTTTTAGAAATTTTTAACGATGGAATAGGTTCGATAAAATCAAGTCGCTTTTGAGCTGCTATATTATGTCTCCTGCTGATGCTTTCTGAAAAACCAGCTCAGATACAACTATGTCAAATGACAAACTTCTATCTTGCCACCATTGTTGTGTTAATTGTTGTCTGCCGAATGTAATCGGATTTTTACTCGGTCGTGAAGTTAGATAACTCACAACTGATGTTTCTATATATACTTTTGATTTCTCCAT
>DAOVTM010000029.1 GCA_030633145.1 Desulfobulbaceae bacterium | reverse complement strand
TATTTTCTCTTCTATTCTTTCGTCTGGCTGCATTTTTCTTTTTTATGAGGGGTATTGTTCAATGGCTGAATAGAAAGGTCAACTGTACGTTGAAACGGAGTTTCTGTCAATCAGGATGAAGTTGCCCGTAAATGGACTGGGCAAGTTTTTTCCCGATACCCTCCACCCCGGCAAGTTCCTCCATTGTCGCCCCCTTGATTCGGGTATAGCTCCCTATCGATTTGAGCAACGCCTTTCTCCGTTTTTCACCGACCCCGTCCAGCAGATCCAGCCCGGAGCGCAGGGTCTCCTTATTACGCAGCCGACGATGAAAGGTAATGCCGAAACGGTGTGACTCATCCCGAATCCGCATCAGGTACAAAAGTGCCGGAGCATGGGCTGCCAGCAGGACAGGGTTTTTCCGGCCTGGCCGAAACAGTTTTTCCCCTTCCTCTTTTTTTTCTTTGGCAATGGCCACAAGATCAATTTGTTGCAACAGCTTATAATCGGTCAACACCTGTACCGCGATATTGAGCTGTCCCTTACCCCCGTCCAGCAACAGCATATCAGGCAGGTTGTCTTTCTCCATTCCGGTTTTCATTCGTCTCCGCAGTACCTCGTTCATCATGGCATAGTCGTCCGGCTCATCCTTTTCCTTAATCCGGTAGTGGCGGAAACGGGACGGTTCCTTTTCTCCCTCCTTGAAGCAGACCAGAGAACCCACTGCCTGCTTTCCTGCCAAATTGGAGATGTCCAGGCACTCGATGACCTCGGGACTGTTACGAAGTTTCAGGTGTTTGTCCAGAGAGCGAGCCAGTGCCTGCCACGCCTTTTCTTTTTTATGCTGTTCCGAAAAAATCTGGGCTGCGTTGTTCCCGGCCATGCGCATGACCTGCATCATTTTTCCCCGCTGGGGAATTTTCAGCCGAACCCTGGCCTCCCGCAGGTCGCTCAACCGTTCCTCTACCAGTTGCGAGTCTTCCGGGCTGCATGGCAGCAGCAACTCCTGGGGGGGCTGCCGCTGTGCAGAGTAATACTGGAAAAGTACTGCCCGCAGGATACGCTCGTCATCGCCAATGGGATCGGTGATAAAAAAGGTCTGAGCCCCGCTGATCATCCCAGCCCGGATAAAGAGGATAGCAATACCCACAGAGGCGCCCTGCCGGGCCAGCCCGAACACATCCTGATCCAGGTGGTGTTCTGCTGCGATTATCTGCCGCTCCAGGGTGGCGGACAGACCCTTGATCTGATCCCGGTACAGGGCCGCCTGTTCAAAGGAAAGTCCAGTGGCGGCCTGCTCCATTTTTTCTCTAAGCCGTTCAATTACCTTACGGCTTTTGCCGGAGAGAATGAGGAGGATCTCATCAATCATCTCAAGGTATCCGCCATGATCCACGGTGCCGGAACAGGGAGCCAGGCACCGCTTCATCTGGAAGTTGAGACAGGGGCGTTCCCGCTCCCGCACCGTCTTGCAGCGGCGCAGGGGAAACATGGAAAAGAGCAGGTGCAGGGTGGAGCGCATGGCACTGGTGGAGGAGTAGGGACCGAAATAACGATTACCGTCTTTCAGCCGCCTGCGGGTGACCAGCAGCCTGGGCCACTCCTCCCTGACCGTGACCTTGATCAGTGGATAGTTTTTATCGTCCCGGAGGATGACATTATACCTGGGGCGGTGCTTTTTGATGAGCGATGCCTCAAGAATAAGAGCCTCTTTTTCCGTGGTGGTGAGGATGGTCTCCACCCGCCTGACATGGGAGAGCATGACCGCAATCTTGGAGTGGGCTGCCCCGGAATAATGGGCATACTGAGCCAGTCGTTTGCGCAGATCCTTGGCCTTGCCGACGTACAAGACCTCTTTGCGGGCCAGCATCTGATAGACCCCCGGACAGTGGCTGACTGTTTTTAGGAATTCGGCAGAGAGGGGGCTGCTTTCAGTTACTGATTTTTCCGTCAAGGTGCGATCCTGTTACCTGAACTCAGAGAGAGTAGCCTCTGTGTCCTCTGTTCTCTCTGTGGTAAGTAATCTCTTATTGATTTTCGATGGACGCAAGAAGATCACTGTAATGCTTCAACTGTAAGTGGGTTTTAACCCTGGCATGGACTATGGGAGGGGAGAGAGGTTTGGTGATATAATCAACAGCACCCAGTTCAAAACCGTACCGCTCATCCTTGATCTCTTCCAGGGCGGTGACAAAGATAACCGGGATGTCCCGGGTGGTATCGTACTCTTTCAGTCGTTTGCAGACCTCATGACCATCCATGTCCGGCATCATGATGTCCAACAGGATTAAATCCGGCCTTACCCCCTCATGGGAGGCAATCTCCATGGCCTGTTTGCCGTTTTTTGCCGTCATTACAACATAAAATGGGTTGAGCAGGGCAACGAGAATATCTCTGTTGATCTTTACATCATCTACAATCAGTACCCGCATCCGGCTGAGGGTCAACCTGTTTTCCTCCCTGGTCGGAACAGGAATGTCTCGTCCATTGCCTTGCCCGGCAGCTGAGATTGCCTTCTTTAAGAGGTCATTTTTCTCTTTCAGTTTTAGGTGAGCCTTGACTCTGGCATAGAGAAATGGCGGCATAACGGGCTTGCTGATATAGTCAACAGCTCCCAGCTCAAAGCCCTTCCGCTCATCAGTAATGGCATCCAGGGCAGAGATGAAGATGATCGGGATGTCCCGGGTCTGTTCATCGGTTTTCAGGCGGCGGCATACCTCATAGCCATCCATCTCCGGCATCATAATGTCCAGCAAGATCAGATCCGGCCTTCCATCTTGGCGAAAAGCCGCTGATAACGCCTGTTCCCAGTTCTTTGCCACCGTTACCTGGTAAAAGGGGTTGAGCAGGGCAAGGAGAATGTCTCTATTTGTTTTTTCGTCATCAACTATCAGGATTTTCATATTGCTTTTCATTACTCGGTTCCTGTAGGCAAAGGCTAACATCTTGATTTACAACACTGTATTCACATTGTCGTACAATAAGATACAAGGAGCGGCAAGGTAAGGAAAAAAATCAGGATACCATCCGATTCCGACCTTCTTTCTTGGCCTGATAGAGCCTGGTATCAGCCAGCTCCTGCAACTGTTCGGGAGAAGTCAGCAGGCTATTTGGGACAGCCGCAGCCACCCCTACACTGATGGTGACCACATTGCTCACATGGGACTGTGCGTGCGGAATCTGTAATTTTTCCACCGAGGAACGAAGTTTCTCACCTATTTTTTCTGCTCCGGCCATGTCAGTGTTGGGGAGCAGGGCGCAAAACTCTTCCCCGCCGTAACGAGCCACTATATCCCCGGGACGATGGAGAGCCTCTAACAACGCGTAGGCAGTCTGTTGTAAACATTGGTCACCCTTTGTATGACCATAATGGTCATATATACTGTTTAAACAGATCCAGATCCATCATAATGACCGCCAAGGAGCTGGAATGGCGCAGTACCCTCTGCCACTCCTGGCTCAGTCTGGTGTCAAGGGCACGTCTGTTGGCAATCTCGGTCAGGGCATCGATGGAGGCCATCTGCAGCAGCAGATCATTATTATACTTTAACTGGAGATGGGTCTTGACCCTGGCCAGGACAATGGGTTGGGAAACAGGTTTGGTTATATAGTCAACTGCCCCCAGAGAAAAGCCCTTACTTTCATCCTCGATCTTATCCATGGCCGTGACAAAAATAATCGGAATGTTAGTGGTACATTCATCTTTTTTTAAACGGCGGCAGACCTCAAACCCATCCATGCCCGGCATCATTATGTCCAGCAGGATCAGATCCGGCCTGTTACTTGACCGTGCGGCGATCTCTAAGGTCTGTTCCCCGTTTTCAGCCAGCATGACAGTATAATGTGGTTGCAGCAGAGCCGACAGGAGTTCCCTGTTTGACCTCTCATCGTCAACAACCAAAATTTTCATCAAGCTCAGCATTATTCTTTTTCTCAGTACCTTTCGAGGATAATTGTCAAAAAAATTCAGGATACCACTCGATTACGCCCTTCTTTTTTTGCCTGGTAGAGCTTTGTGTCAGCCATCACCTGCAAGTCCCTTGGAGAAGACAGCGGACAGGCCGGTACAGCAGCAGCGACCCCCACACTGATGGTGACAACACTGCTCACTTGAGATCGGACGTGCGGGAGCTGTAGTGCCTCCACTGCGGCACGAAAATTTTCTGCCAGTTTTTCCGCTCCAGTCTGGTTGGTGTCCGGAAGCAGGGCGCAAAATTCTTCCCCGCCGTAACGGGTCACCATATCCCCGGCACGCTGCACAACCCCGGCCAGCACAGATGCAACCTGTTGTAAACAGTCGTCACCCTCTGTATGACCATAATAGTCATTATACTGTTTAAAAAAATCCAAATCCATCATTATAATAGCCATGGATTCGGAATTTCGCTGCATCCGTTGCCATTCATGGCCTAGTCCGGTATCATAGGCGCGCCTGTTGGCAATCCCGGTCAGGGCATCAACCGAGGCCATCTGACGCAGCAGATCACTGTTATGCTTTAAGAGGAGATGGGTTTTGACCCTGGCCTGGACAATGGACGCAGAAATAGGTTTGGTAATATAGTCCACCGCCCCCAGGGCAAGACCCTTGCTCTCATCCTGGGTTGTACCCATGGCGGTAACAAAAATAACAGGAATATTGCAGGTAACCTCATCTTCCTTTAAGCGGCGGCAGACCTCAAACCCGTTCATGCCCGGCATCATAATGTCCAGCAGGATCAGGTCCGGCCTGGTGTCTGACCGGGTAGCGGCCTTGAGGGTCTGCGTTCCGTTTTTTGCCACCATGACGGTATAGAGAGGTTTCAGCAGTCCAATAAGGATATCCCTGTTCAGTTTTTCGTCGTCAACAATTAACACTTTCTTCTGGCTTAGCATTTTTTTACCCCGGTACCTTGCCTCTGTTTTTTCAGGGAATCCAGTAGCAGTCGTACTGTTTTTTCTGCGGCATCAAATTCAATATCCTCCACCTGATGGAGCAGGACTACCCCATTCTCATGCCAGGGAGAGCCAGCCAGTAACAGAACCAGTTCAGCAGCCTTCTCCTCAACATCGGGATCAAGTTCCTCCATCATCTCTATGATCTCTTTTAGCAGAGCCGCAACCTCATTCATGTCAACATGGGCTGTCCCTGTCCCTGTAACGACATCAGCAGGAGTCGGGAAAAGAGGTGCCAGCCCTTTGAGTACTATCTCCAGTTCCCGCTCCATCTTCTCAAGCAGGGTCGGAGTCTCCGTATCCCGCTTTTCCTTGATTGCCTTATCAACTTCCCCGGCTACCTTAAACAGTTCTGTCGCACCAATGGCACCGGCTACCCCCCTGGCGGTATGGGCGAGACGGTGTGCGTCTTCCTGTTCTTCGTTGCGCAGGGCATCCCGGATCATCTGTGGATCCTGATTATGTTCGACATAAAAAACGGCCAGGATTTGCAGAAACAGCTCTGTATTATCTGCTGATCTGCGCAGCCCTGTCTTGAGATCAATTCCGGGCAGGGTATCGGGTAACTCAACCGTGATATCTGAAGGCTGTTTATCCTCGACAAGCGCAGGGGCAGGCTGCTGTTGCGGCGGGATCCACTTGAGCAGAATTCGTTGCAGCCGATCTGGTTCAACAGGTTTGCCGATATGGTCGTCCATGCCTGCGTGCAGACATTTTTCCCGATCCTCGACCATAGCCTCGGCAGTCATGGCAATGATGGGAAGATCCTTGCATGAGGGAATCTTGCGGATCTCAACGGTTGCTGCAATGCCGTCCATCACCGGCATCTGGATGTCCATGAGTATGGCGGCAAAGGACTCCTCTTGTACTGCCTTAACCGCATCCTGACCATTGACTGCCGTACGCACAGAAAAATGGTCCATTTCCAGTAGTTCACGGGCTAGCTGACGGTTGATCTTGTTATCCTCCACCAGCAACACTCTGGCACCTCGAAGCCTGGCCATTGCCACCGCATCGAATATAGGGGATACTCTCTTTAATTTGCACTGCTCCGAGACAGCAAAGGGCAGGTTGCAGATAAAACTGCTTCCGCTGCCATAACGGCTCGTTACTCTGATGTCACCACCCATAATCTGGGAGAGCTGTTTACTTATGGTCAGCCCCAGGCCGGTGCCGCCGAATTTACGGGTGGTGGAGCTGTCTGCCTGGGTAAAGGAATCAAACAGTTTCTCCAGCTGCTCCTCGGTCATCCCGATACCGGTATCCGTGACCGAGAATTGGAGGAAAACCCCTTTTTCAGGTGTCTGTTGCAGACACTCCATGAGGATCGTTACACTCCCTTTGTCTGTAAATTTAATCGCATTGGATGCAAGGTTGAGCAGGATCTGTCCCAGGCGCAGGGGGTCTCCCTTCAGGCAGGTCGGCACCTCGGGTCTGATGATATATTTCAGGGTAAGTCCCTTTTTTTCCGCCTCCCTTCTGGTCATGGCTTCCAGCCTCTGGATAACATCAGCAAGCAGAAAGGGGGTGGATTCCAGGGCCAGTTTTCCAGCCTCAATTTTGGAGAAGTCCAGAATATCATTGATGATCCCCAGCAGGGCTTTGGCAGAGGTGTCAACATTTTTGATATATCCCTCTTGACGGGCGTTCAAATCAGTCTGCAGAGCCAGGTGGGTCATGCCGAGGATGGCATTCATGGGGGTGCGGATCTCATGGCTCATGTTGGCGAGAAAATCAGACTTGGCCTGATTGGCGTTCTTGGCTCGCTGTTCCGCCTGGATGAGTTTTTCCTCAGCCAGTTTTCGTTCAGTGATGTCATCCTTTACTGCCACATAGTGGGTCGGCTGACCTGTTGTATCCTTAACCGGTGATATCGTAGCCATCTCCCAGTACAGGGAGCCGTCCTTGCGTTTATTATGCAGTTCACCATGCCAGACACCACCTTCGGTCAGGGTTTTCCAGAGAGCCTGATAGACCGTATCATCCTGTTGACCTGATTTCAGTATTCTCGGGTTTTGTCCAATGGCCTCCTCCCGGCTATATCCTGTGCTGCGGGTAAATGCCGGGTTGACAAATTCAATGTCTCCGTTGCTGTCGGTAATGACGACGGTACTGTGACTCTGCTCCACCGCCCTGGAGAGTTTGCGCACTTCTTCACTCTGGGATGCCAGTAACTGTTCCGCTTTACGCCGGATTCGTACCTCACGCTGCAGGCGATAGTTCCAGAAGAGGATAAAGCAGAGGGCGAGGAACAGTCCGCCCACAATCCAGAGGAGTCTGGACAGGTCAACACCTTTTTCCACCCGGAGGGCAAAGTAATTTTGCTGAATAAGACTCCGCTCTGCCGAGTTGATGGATGTCAGTCCACGGTCAAGGATATCAGCGAAAACTGCCCAGTCGTCATGTACCGCAAAGGTATGCCTGATATTGACAAGTTTGGTGGGAGCTGTGACCTTGATGTTGTTGAGACCATGCTTGACAAGGTAATACTGGGTTGTGGTCAGGCTGCCGATATAGGCATCGGCTCGAGTCTCACTGAGTGCTTTCAGGGCTGCTTCGCTGTCCTCAACCCGGAGCAGGTTGATGGCCGGGAAATCCCGGCTCAACTGTTCATCCATTGTAGATTCTTTTTCCACCACAACGGTCTTGTCGGAAAGATCCTCCATGCCGGAGATATCCAGCTCATCTTCCAAGACAAAGATGACCATGGGTAATTTTGAAATACTCTGGCTAAAGTCCAAAAAATCATCCCACTCCGTTGTGTAAGGAGGGGAGAGAAAAAGATCCACCTCCCCATGTTTTTTAATCTGTTGCAGAGCCTCGGGTCGGCCGAGATCATGCTGATACTGGAAGGTGATGCCCAGTTTGTCTGCCACACTGTTCATCAGGTCAACGATAATTCCTTTTGCTCCATGCTCATCAAACTGATACGGCGGGAGGTCTGGTACATGAACTCGGATGACCGGATGGGAACGAAGCCAGGTCTTTTCCTCCGGGGTGAGGGTGACCAGTTGTGACGCATACGACAGTTCACTGGTTGCCAGCCAGATCAGAAAGAGCTGAACCAGGAGAATAAAAGGTATTCTAACTTTTTTCATACCGGTATTGTATGAGACTTTTTATTATTAATCCAGATATTTCTTAGCAGTACCGTACTCTCAATTATAAAACGCGGCCTGAAAAAGATTGCGGGTATATGTATGAGCAGGTTTGGCAAAAACCCGATCAGCAGGGCCTGATTCGACAATTTTTCCCTGGCGCATTACCACCAGTCGGTCGGCCAGGGATCGGATAACCCGCAGGTCATGGGTGATGAATATATAGGTCATGGTATGACGCTGCTGGAGCTGCTTGAGGAGGTCGATTATCTGAGCCTGGATGGTGGTGTCAAGGGCAGAGGTCGGTTCATCCAGGATCAACAGCTTTGGTTTAAGGATAATGGCCCGGGCAATGGCAATTCGCTGCCGCTGTCCCCCGGAAAATTCATGGGGAAAGCGGTCTGCCATTTCCGGTTCCAGTTCCACCTCTTCCAGAGCCTTGAATACCAGTTGCTGCTGTTGTCTTCGATTATGTCCGGATCGGTGTACCCGCAGCCCTTCACTGATAATCTGACCCACAGTCATGCGCGGCGAGAGAGAGGAAAAGGGATCCTGGAACACGATCTGCAACTCCTTGCGCAGAGGGCGCATCAGTCGATTACTCAGTTGCGAGAGGATAATTTTCTCATTAAATCCCTGTTCCTGTCCACCGTAATAGGTAACTGTGCCTTGAAAGGTGTTGAGCTTGAGCAGGCAGAGGGCAAGGGTGGATTTTCCAGAGCCGGATTCGCCGATGATGCCCAGGGTGGTACCCTGCTGGATGGTTAGATCCACATTGTCCACAGCCCTGACCAACGATTTATCCGACTCCTGTTCGCTTGATTTTTTAGATCGTTTATTGAGAAAATTTAGAACCTTAAACCAGCCCGATCCTGCTTTTTTTAACCTGAACTCACAGGTAATCCCCTTCATTTGTACCAGGGGGGTGCTATTGCTGGCTGGTGTATGACGAGTATGGGGAACCGCGTTGAGCAGTTGGCGGGTGTATTCATGCTTTGGCGCAGTAAACAGGGCTTCACAGCTATTCTGTTCTATGATTCTGCCCTGGTGCATGATGGAAACCGTATCTGCGGCCTGCCGCACCATGGGCAGGTCGTGGGTGATGAGAAGAACCGCCATCTGAAATTCCTCCTGAATATCACGGAGCAGTTCCAGGATCTGGGCCTGAATGGTGACATCCAGAGCCGTGGTGGGTTCGTCAGCTATGAGCAGGGCAGGGCGGCAGGCCAGAGCCATGGCAATCATCACCCGCTGCCGCTGGCCCCCGGATAACTGGTAGGGATAGGAGTTGATCCGGTACTCGGGATCAGTGATGCCGGTGCGAGTGAGGAGTCGGACCACCTCCTTCCCGGCCTGATCTCTGCTGAGTTTTCGGTGCAGGATGAGCGGTTCCATCAGCTGGCTGCCGATGGTATAGACCGGGTTGAGTGAGGTCATGGGTTCCTGAAAGATCATGGCAATAGCATTGCCCCTGATCTTCCTGATCGATTTTTTGTCCAGCTCCAGGATATTCCGACCCTGAAAGGATATGGAACCGGAGGTCTGTACCGATGCCACGTCCTCTAACAGTCTGAGTACGGACATGGCGGTCACTGACTTTCCGGATCCGGATTCTCCCACCAGAGCATGGGTTGTGCCGGCTTCAATGGTCAGGTTGATATCGCGCAGTACCTCGCTCTTGCCCCCGGCCTCCTCATCGGCGTGAAAAGAAAGAGAAAAATTTTCTATTTTCAGCAAACTGCCACGTTGCATCCATACTCCTTACCCTGGTTGAGATTCTCTTGAGCCGTATCCAGGAGGCTCTGACTGGATATCTCCTGTTCCGGGATGCTGGTTGCCACTCCAACGGTTATGGTAATATGGGGGCCTACAGCAGAGTCTCCATGTTCCATCTGCATCTCCTCCACTGTGGAACGGAATTTTTCAGCCAGCATCTTGACCCCGTCCAGCTTGGTATTGGGCAGGATGGCACAAAATTCTCCATCACCAAAATGGGCCACTGTGTCGCCGGGTCGGGTGGCGATGGCACTTAATTTTATGGCCACCTGTTTCAGACAGTTGTCGCCTGCTGCAGAACCATTAAGATTTTTATATGCTGTGAAATGGTCAATTTTCATCAGCACTACTGTCAGGGGTGTAAAGAAACGTATAGCACGCTTCCATTCATCATCCAGGGCGTTATCAAAGGCTCGTCTGTCCGGGATTCTGGTGAGGTCGTCTATGACCCCGTATTTTTCCAGGAGGTCTGTTTTATGTTTTAACTGCAACTGGGTTTTGATCCGCGCCCGGATAACGGGATAGGAGATTGGTTTGATAATATAGTCAACCGCTCCCATTTCAAACCCCTTGCTCTCTTCCTCAATGCTTCCCAGGGCGGTAACGAAAATGACGGGGATGTTGCTGGTGTCGGGATTACTCTGCAATCGTTGGCAGACCTCATACCCATCCATCTCTGGCATCTGGATGTCCAGGAGGATCAAATCCGGTTTCCCGTTCTCACGAGATGCAGCCTTTAAGGCCTGTTCACCGTTTTTTGCCACCATGATAGAGTAAAAAGGCTTGAGCAGGGCAACGAGAATATCTCTGTTGATCTTTTCGTCATCAACAATCAGGATTTTGTTTTCGTTATTCATAGTTCGGCTATTAATAGAGGTTGCAGTTGTCTTGACCAATGCAGCTATGCTACAGTGTTGCACAAAACATTAATACTGCATTTTATTATCAGAAGTTATTAATGATTGTATGATTATTTGCGTAATTAGTCATATTTCAAGGAAGATGAATCAACTATAATTGATAAATGCAAAAAACAAAGAGAAATTTAAAGCAAAAAAGGTTTGACAACCACCATTTTTTTAGGTAGGAAAGGTGCCTATGCAATGAACCATCATTCACTTTTCCGGGAAGTGATAAATATTTATTGAGTTATTAGGAGCGTTTATATGATTACAATTGACATCACGATGTTTATTCACATCATCAATATGATTGTATTGATGGTCGTCCTCAATAAACTTCTCTATAAGCCGATTCTGGGTATCCTTGAAAAACGTGAGGGGAAGGTTGTTGAGTTGAACAACGATGTTGAGCAGTTTGAAGAAAACGCTCGCCATCGTCAGGCCCAAGTGGATAAGAAAATGCGGGAGGCCAGCACCAAGGCCAAAAAGGCTCTGGATGGTGCCAGAAGTGAGGCCAAAGAAGCAGGAGCCGAAAAAGTAGCTGCTATTCGCCAGGAAGCTGATGGTGAAAAGGAAAAACAGCTAGCAGACATTAAATCTCAGTTTGAGACAGCACGCAAGGAACTGCAGGACAATGCAGCCGACTTTGCTCAGGATATGGCTGGTAAGATACTTGGGAGGGGGTTGCAGGCATGAGAACAACATTATTAAAACTGACAGTATCGATTCTGTTTGCATCGGTTCTCAGTGTTGCACCCTTGGTGTTCGCTGCTGAACACGGTGAGGAAACAGCGCACGGACAGCCGGATCATACGGCGGCAGTAAACCACGAGGAACCGGCAGCTCATGCGGATGCAGCAGTACACGCTGATGCAACGCACGATGAACCGGCAGCACACCAGGCCGAAGGGCATGGTGATGCAGCGGCAGCCCATGGTGAAGCAGGTGGTGAACATCATTCCCCCATGATTACCGGGGAAAGACTGAAAGACCTGTTCTGGCGTACAGCTAACTTCCTCGCCCTGGTCATTCTCCTGGTGAAATTTCTTGCCAAACCCATTGCCAATGGATTAAGTGGGCGGCGCAAAACTATTCAGGATGACCTTGAGACCCTGCAGGAAAAACGGGACGAGGCCGAGCGTACTTTTAAAGAGTTTGAAGGCAGGCTTGCCGGTATGGAAGCAGAGATGGATACCATCGTTGAAAAGGCTGTTGCTCTGGCCAAGAATGAGAAGGCTCGTATTCTGGAAGAGGCCGAACAGTCCGCAGAGGAGATCAAACGCCAGGCAGAGTCTGCGGTGCAGACAGCAGTAGCTGAGGCCAAGGCAATCCTGCAGGACGAGGTCGCTGACCAGGCTGCGGCAATGGCAGAGGAGTTGATCGTGAAAAACCTGACCAATAAAGATCAGGTGGCGATCACTGAACAGTATCTTGAACGAGTGGGGGCGGTTCAGTGAAACAGATAATACTTGCAAAACGATATGCCAAGGCGATCTTTTCCCTTGGTAAGGAGAAGGGCAAGGTTGATACCTATGCCGAAACCCTGGTAGCGATTGCCGGGTTGTTTGAAGATCCGGCTCTGGAAGTGGCCGATGCCCTGACCAACCCCCTGTATCCTCTGGATGCCAGGCAGAACGTCATGGCGGCGATTGCCAAGTCCACAGGCAGTGATAAGATTATGACTTCCTTTCTCAACCTTCTGATTGAGAAAAAGCGGGTCGATGCCCTGCCCGAGATCGCTGCTCAAGTCCAGGTCATGGTTGACCGTGAAGAGAACATCAGTCACGGCTCTGTTACCTCGGCAATTAAATTAGACAAGGCATTGCTTGCCAAGGTGCAGGCAACGCTTGAAAATATTACTGGAAATAAGGTAATTCTCGAAACCCAGGTTGATCCTTTAATCATTGGCGGAATTGTTGCCAAGGTCGGAGATCTGGTGCTGGACGGAAGTATCAGAACACAACTGGATGGTTTAAAAGAATCTATCAAGGGGAGAGAATAGCAAATGCAGATCAAAGCCTCAGAAATAAGCCAGGTCATCAAAGATCAGATTGCTGGTTATGAGAGTGATGTTGACCTGAAGGAAACAGGAACCGTACTCTCGGTTGGTGATGGTATCGCCCGTGTGTATGGAGTAGAGAATTGTCAGGCCATGGAGCTTCTTGAGTTTCCCGGCGGTATCATGGGTCTGGCTCTGAACCTTGAGCAAGATAACGTCGGTTGTGCGATTATGGGCAACGTTCGTAACATCAAGGAAGGGGACATCGTAAAACGGACCGGTAAGATTGCCGAGGTTCCGGTTGGCCCTGAACTGTCAGGCCGGGTTGTTGACGGAATCGGTTCCCCCATTGACGGTAAGGGTCCCATTGATGCCAAGGAAACCCGTAAGATGGAAGTCTTGGCTCCCGGCGTTATCGCCCGTAAGGGTGTGCATGAGCCTTGCTATACCGGTTATAAGGCTGTTGATGCCATGACTCCGGTTGGCCGCGGCCAGCGTGAGCTGATCATTGGTGACCGTCAGATCGGCAAAACCGCCCTCTGCGTTGATGCCATTATTGCACAAAAAGACTCCGGTATTCACTGCGTCTATGTTGCCACCGGTCAGAAAAAATCCACGGTTGCCCTGGTTGTTGAGACCCTGCGTAAGCACGGAGCCTTGGAATATACCACTGTGGTTGCTGCCTGTGCCTCTGATCCTGCGCCGATGCAGTATGTATCTGCGATGGTCGGCTGCGCCATGGCTGAGTATTACCGTGACAATGGACAGCACTCTTTGATCGTTTATGATGATCTTTCCAAGCAGGCTGTCTCCTATCGTGAACTCTCCCTGTTGCTGCGTCGTCCTCCTGGACGTGAGGCGTATCCGGGTGATATTTTCTTCAACCATTCCCGTCTGCTTGAACGTTCCGCCAAGGTTAATGATGAGTTGGGTGCAGGCTCCATGACCGCCCTGCCTATCATTGAGACTCAGGCTGGTGATGTTTCTGCCTTTATTCCTACTAACGTAATTTCTATTACAGACGGCCAGGTATTCCTGGAGCCGAGTCTGTTCTTTGCCGGTGTTCGCCCGGCAATCAATGTTGGTATTTCAGTATCCCGTGTTGGTGGTGCTGCCCAGGTTAAGGCCATGAAGCAGGTTGCAGGTACCCTGCGTCTCGATCTTGCCCAGTATCGTGAGCTGGCTGCCTTTGCAGGCTTTGGCTCTGATCTTGATGCTGCTACCCAGGCTCAGTTGACCCGTGGTGAGCGTCTGGTTGAGATTCTGAAACAGCCTCAGTATATGCCGCTGTCCATGGAGAAACAGGTTACGATCATCTTTGCCGGTACCAAGGGCTTTCTTGATGAGTTCCCGGTGGATGTCCTGGCTGATTATGAGCAGGAACTTTATACCTATATAGATGCCAATGAGCCGTCGGTTTTTGCGGAGCTGAAAGAGAAAGAGGAAATCTCTGATGCGTTGGATGAGAAGATCAGAAAGACCCTGACCTCCTTTGGCGAGACCTTTAAGGCTACAAAAGGGCTGAATTAAGCGGACAGTTAATGTTTGCCGATAAGAAGAAAATTCAGCGAGAGGGATAAAAAATGCCTGGATTAAAGGATGTCAAGGACAAGATAGAGGGTGTCAAGAAGACCTCGCAGATCACCAAGGCGATGAACATGGTCGCCTCGGCCAAGCTGCGGGGGGCTCAGGAACGGATGGAGTCCTTCCGGCCCTATTCGGAGAAGTTTGCCGAGGCCATGAAGGATCTTTCCGGTGGAATGACCGTTACTCTTCCGCTCATGGAAGTGCGTGATGTCAAGAGTGTAGAAATAGTAGTCATCACCTCGGATCGTGGACTTTGCGGTAGTTTTAACGCTAATATCGTTAAAAAGGCTCAGAGGCTCATGGATAAGTATGAGTCTGAGGGTAAAAAAGTATCCATTGTAACCGTGGGAAATAAGGCCGGGCAGTTGTTTAAGCGTTCCGGCAAGGTTCGCCAGGCGTACAAGGATATCATGGGAACCTTCCAGATGTTCAATGCGCGGGAGATCTCCCAGGATATAACGATGTCATTCCTGAACGGTGATTCCGATCAGGTGGATCTGGTCTATGCCCAGTTTGTTTCCATGGCTCGACAGACCCCGGTTACAGAGGAGTTACTGCCCATCAAACCTGTTGAAGGCGATGAGGGAGAGGCAGTCGAGAAGAAGGAAATTACAGGTGCGTATATTTATGAGCCTGAACCTGCCGAGATCATGGAAGTACTGCTTCCCCTTTATCTCAATGTTCAGATTTATCATGGTATGATTGAGGTTGGCGCAGGAGAACATGCCGCTCGGATGAGTGCCATGGACAATGCCACCAACGCCTGTGGCGATATAGTCAAAGAGTTGACACAACTGTATAATAAGGCTCGCCAGGCAGCCATTACCGGTGACTTGATGGATATCGTCGGTGGTGCTGAGGCACTCAAAGGCTAACCTTCGGAGTTATGAGTGATGAGGAGTGAGTATTGAGAGGGATTTTTCTCAAAACTTATAACTCAACACTCACAATTTTTGATATACATAGCTTATAAGAATATAAAGATAATCGAATAGGAGGCCATTTCAAATGGGTGATTCGCGAGTTGGTAAAATTATTCAGGTCATTGGACCTGTTTGTGACGTAGAGTTTGAGGCGGGAGATCTTCCTGAGATCCTGAACGCTCTCTTTGTAACTAATCCCGGTATCGACGATACTGAGGAGAATCTGGTAATTGAAGTAGCACAGCATCTTGGCGACAACGTGGTTCGCTGTATTGCCATGGATCAGACCGATGGTCTGGTGCGCGGAATGGCTTGCCGTGATGATGGAAAACCGATTAGCATTGCTGTTGGAGCCCCTGCCCTGGGCAGGATTATGAACGTGGTTGGACGACCGGTTGATGGACTTGGCGAAATAGATGCCACTAAAACACTGCCCATTCATCGTGATGCGCCTGAATTTACCGAGCAGGACACTGAGGTAAACGTCCTTGAGACTGGTATCAAGGTAATTGATCTGCTGGTTCCCTTCCCACGTGGTGGTAAGATGGGACTGTTCGGTGGTGCCGGTTGTGGTAAGACCGTTATCATGATGGAGATGGTAAATAACATCGCCATGCAGCATGGTGGTATTTCCGTATTCTGTGGTGTTGGTGAGCGTACACGTGAAGGAAATGATCTCTACATGGAGATGAAAGAGTCCGGTGTACTGCCCAAGGCCGCTCTGGTATATGGCCAGATGACTGAGCCTCCCGGTGCCCGTGCCCGTGTTGCTCTGACCGGTCTGACCGCTGCTGAGTATTTTCGTGATGAAGAGGGTCAGGATGTGCTACTCTTTGTTGACAACATCTTCCGTTTTACCCAGGCTGGTGCTGAGGTGTCTGCACTCCTTGGTCGTATCCCGTCTGCGGTTGGTTATCAGCCTACGCTGGCTACTG
>DAOVTM010000118.1 GCA_030633145.1 Desulfobulbaceae bacterium | reverse complement strand
CATGAACCCAGAACAGTTCCTCACTGGGGGCATAGGCAAAACCCTCCAGCTTGCAGAGGGCTTGAGCCAGCATGGCTGCGTTGAATTCAGGATTGATGACCGGGTTGCCCCATTTGTCCTCGGTTATCAGGGATGGACCAAGATGATAATAGCGGAAGCCGCCTCCGCCTTTCCAGTTTACAGCCTTGGTTATGCCGCCTTGATCTTCATTGTTGATGACTTTTTGTAAACGGGGCAGACAATGGGTTTCACAGTGATCGCCCAGTTCAATGCCGATCCAGCGGCGACCCATTTTATGGGCTACTGCTGCTGTGGTGCCAGAACCGAGAAAGGAGTCGAGGACGAGGTCGCCTGGGTTGGTGGCAAGTTCTAAAATTCTTTGAATAAGAGCTTCTGGTTTTTTTCCTTGGGGAAATCGAACACCGCCTTCTTTTGTCAAATTATTCAAAGGAAAACCCTCCCAGTATGTTCCAGCTCTTTCAAGTTTAAGCAATCGCTTCCCTTTTTTAGTAGCCACATCATGTAACCATGCAATAAGATCACATTTATTTCCTTTATAGAAAAGACTTGTCAACTTACCTTTTGATTTTCCAGACTTAGGGACATATTTAATGCTAAAAAAATCACCTTGTCCTGTTGTCGCTTTTTTTACCCTTGTTCGGATAGAGCTTTGAGCATTTGTGTCGCGAAAAATTGTATCAAAATATTTCACATAACATTCTGCTTCAGAGAATCCACCTTCCTTCATAAGTTGTTTAATTGGCTTTAATTTTACTTCTGTATGTTTGTAAATTTTTATCGGTTGACCAGATCCATCTTTAATTTCCTTGAAAAAACATTTTTTCCCGAAATCTGTAATCACACGTGTATATTTCCAACTCTTTCCAGACTCGCGCATTTTATTAATTAGGTCAAACAAGTTATGTTCGTCGAACACGTCATTGAATTTGACAAAATCATTATTCGATTTCGTGTAAATTAAAATATACTCAATGTTCTTTTTAAGCTTCTTATCTTCCCCGCCACCACTAGCACCTGCCGTTTGTTTCATTTTAACACTGACTTGATTAAGAAAATTTACTCTGCCTAAAACTTCATCAAGTAACACTTTCCCATAGGCCATCTCATCATCATTGAGTTGACAAAAGAAAGTGCCATCTTTCGTTAACAGGTTACTGAGGATTTCAAACCTCTCACGCATGAGAGACAGCCAGATTGAATGTTCTAAACCATCATCATAATGTTCAAATGCCTGTCCGGTATTATACGGAGGATCAATATAAATACACTTAACCTTCCCGGTATACTCCAACTCCAAAGCCTTCAAAGCCAGCAGGTTGTCACCCTGAATCAGCATATTATCAAAAATATCCTTCTCGCCAATCCGCTGCCCGGCATGGTAGGATTTTTCAGAATCTTCAATAAGAATCCGTGGCTCCAGCCTGGGACGGTTTTCCTTGCCGATCCAGGTTAGTTCCAGTTTTTGCTTTTTCAGCATTTATTTTTCCTTTAAAACAGCGTTTTTAAACGACTCAAAAAATTATACATTCCATATTTTTAGCATGTTAGGCATTGCGACTTGCGATGAGTATCGTTTAAATATCGTTTAAATATATTTATTTTAATGGTTTTTTAAAAGACTCATCTGTACAGATCCACCGACTTATAGACCCTTTACCTACCACCATAATACTATTATCTTTGGTACGCATTACCGTAAGCAGGTTTATAACTTTGTTTCTTTTTTTCTTTTCCGTCAGGTCAGCAGGCAACATCTCAAACAACAGTTCTTCCAGCTTAACCCGTGGGGTCGGCCCGAATTCTCGGAGATGTTGCAAAATAAACTCTTTCAACTTTTGTTTTTCAAGCCCTTTGCTTCTGGTATGGGATACTTCTGTATCCATGGCAGCAGCGACCTTGGCTGAAATAAAATAATGAGGCTTCATTTTCAATCGGAAACCTTTGCCGCAGGTATTTTTGTAGTTCCTTTTCGTTCATATTTTTTTAATCTGATGCGGGTTGAGATCAACTTTGGAATCAAAAAGGGTTGCAGTGAAACATTCTACGCTGTCTGAGGGGCAGCGGCGGAGCAGCTCATATGCGTATAGTTTTGATTGGCAGATGACGGATACCTTTCTTAATTCAAAATTGCCGGTATAACCTGCTCCTCATTCACATAATCAATAATCTTCTGATCTGTAGTAATCAAAGGTGCCTGCAAGGCCATTGCTGCTGCAAGAACAAGTTTGTCATGGAGATCATGCCCATCCAACTGAAAGCCAATGTTTAACAAATTTTCCAGGGCTTCTCTATCATTCGAGCGAATTTCAACATTGGGGGAGTCTCTCAAGGGAACAAACACCTCATAGAAGAATTTTTTCAAAAATTCTTCTGTTTTCAACCATTTTTCATAAATTTCTACAAAAACCACTGATGGTATGCTCAAACGAATATCTGTCATTCCTGAATCAATGGCCTCAAAAATAATCCCTCTGGTTTTCCGAGACAGCCTCCGGGAACCCTGATAATTGGGGGCATCCTTAAAAATTTCGCTGTAATAACTGATAATACAGTTAGTATCAACGACATAACGTATGCTCATAATCTTTATCCCTGAAGCGATTTAACAAGTCAATAAGAGCATCCTCCAGAGAATCCTCCGGGTTTCTGAGATTCCCTAATATATATCCGGTAAAACACTCATCCCCTTCCTCAATGTCAAAGCATATCTCATCCTGCAAGGTAAATAGCATTTCTATTTGCTCCAACTTTTCAGCAAGAGATGCCTCTTTGTTCCCCTCAAACACCCTGCGTTTCCCATCCCTGTGCCTCGTCAAGTGCCAACATTAATTCCTGGCCTGATATTACCGCCCTGTTTTTTTCCCATTGTACAAGCTGACCAATCTCATCTGTATTTAGGCAGTAATTTCTCACTATAAATTCCCTACTGCTTTCTGCATTAAATCAGTCGCCTTTTGATCCTCAATTGCCGGTGCAACAGTATCCATATCGTCAAACCCCAGTCCTTCTGCCTGTGCTTTAACAAAATCTTCATCAATCTCCTTGCATCCGATGGTATCCGCAGCCTTTTCCAATAATTCCGAGCAGGTTTTCAATATACGGGCAGCGTTATTTTCATTATTTCTGGCAATCAGCATAACCGCTTCCTGGGTAAACGGCGATAGCTTATCATCTACATGACCGGCACGATAGATGGAAAGGTATTTTTCAAGCAGCATTGAAACATGCTTATTGCTCAACTTCTCAAACTTAATCAGATGTTTTGATTCAATTTTAGGTAATATGGGGTACCGGTTATCAAGCCCGGCTGCCTGCCATGCCTCAGAAATCAGCTTGGGAACTCCTGCATGAAGGACTAACAACATGTTATAAAAACCATATCTTGCATTAACATAAGAGCCGTCAAGAAGACAGGAACGCAACTCAATGGCAAAATCCTTTCTCTGACGGGCAGTCTGGAAATCCGGAATACGTTCAAAATCATCAACAAGAATATAGGCACCGTTAAATCCAGAAGCCATGAGCAGTTGAACAAGATGGGAAAAAAGAAACTCTATCTGTTCCTGACCTCTTTTTAATCCAGAGAAGTATGTTTTGAACATTTCTGTTGTCACCAACGGACTGGTGAACAACTTGTACTCATTCATTATCGGAAAGCTTTCTGGAAGTGATTGCAAATAATCGCTTTCAAGAATTTTTATAGAGAGCTTGTCAGGATCAACTCCTTTATTTTTAAGCCATTCCTGAGAGTTAAGACCAGCAACAAGCTCATCATCTGTACAATCTGGTAATACATCAACATCCGGGTACAATTCAGCAGCTGCATCCAGGCGCAGTGAGGCCAGACAAATATCAAGAATCCCGGATTGAACAAGAGAAACAAAAATTAGTTCAATAAAGCTGGTAAATGTTTTTGTTCTTCCACCTGCCTCAGGAACGACATACAGGGCAAAGCATTTATTGGCTTCATCACTTATATCAAGACAAAACTCTTTGTTAATTCTACGCGTCAGGTTGACCAGAAATGCTGATTTACCGTTGCCACGGCCAATATATGACGTGTCACAGATATACCCCAGGCGAAGACGATTAAGATTGGACTGGGGTTGTTTTAAAAACCCGTTTTCTACCTGCGAGAACTCTTTAGATCGAATTGCATCTTCATAAATCTCACCGTTAATACGTTTATCATTGGAATTTTTATTAACCGGACTAAGGGGAAAAGGATTTTCTTGAAGAGAAAAACGGCTATATCGCCCTGCCGATTCCAGGACTTGTACCTGTTTTGGCTTTCGTGATAATTTGTTCACAGCTCTGCTCTCCTTTTTGTCACATCAATGGCAATGATGTTACGGTAACTGCCATCGACCTTGACGGGTTCACGTTTTAAATACATCATATTGGTTTCCTCCGGCAATTTATCAACTTCCAATGAAATACGAATGCGTAATTCTCCCATCAGATTCATGCGATAGATAATATTTAAAAACCGTTCAAAATCGTGTGATGATATTTTTAAATTATAGGATACTATCTCACATAAAGAGGATAAGTTGACAAAATAATTCCGGGATGTTTTTCTGAGCGAAAAATACCCATCAACCATGGCATCGACAAATTCTTCCTGAAAATCATCCTGTTTGGGAGTATGCAGATAGAGATGATGCCCGTCCTCGTATTTATGGATTTCAGTAAAATCAGCAGAATTCGTGCTTTTTACAACCACGGATGTTGGGTAAACCAACTTGCCGTTGAGAAATGGATATGATTCTGTAGCATGAATGATTCCTATCTGTTTAGCACGATAAATCCATAAATCAAAGGTGGCCATGGCATATTGGCACTTATACATATCTTTAAGAAAATATGTGATCCAGAAATCCCTGATACGTTTTGTGATTTTATTATAATCCTTAGCAGCAAAACTATCTTTTTGCTTTGCCGGAAGAATGTTATCTTTATCGTTAATCAGTTTATCAAGGATTTCATCATTCTTCTCCTGCAAAGATACTGTTTGCTTAAGATGCAGCAGGATGTCTTTCTCAAGTTTTTTTCTTAATGTATCAGCATAGTAAAAAATATCAGCTGTTGTTTGAATGTTCTTTCGATTAAAACCAAGCTGCAATGGAGAGTAATGGGGAAAGATAAGAACACCGGCCCGGTGAGGATTTGCGTGGTAAAGAAACTCTACAAAGGAGCGAAATCCGTTGTATCGATCCTCCATCAAGGTAAAAATTGAACGATTGAATTCCCATACACCATCATTTTTGTGTTGTTTGAGCAGGTTGCGTCCTTTTTCAGTCAGAGCAAGTTTATTTCCCTCATCCTCCCTGATAAGTTCATACTCTTTACTTTCTACGACAACTTGCGTGAATGTATAATAAAATTTCTTTTCCTGGTTTTGTCGTTGCTTTGCGTCTAAATATTCATCATCAGCTGTAAGCTTCTTGTATTTTGATTCACCCAAGGCATGTTTTTGTTTTAACTTCTTGAATATGTCAAAGACATCAGCAGGTTGACTCTGTTTCTCAACACTTGCCAGCATGATATAAAAATAATCAAGAAAATAGAACTTTTTTATTGACTGGAGTGGCTTCACTTTAAATAAACCATTGTAAATGTGTTATAATAAATTCCATCACACGTTGAAAATAAAATTAATCCTAAGCAGTTTGTCATGCCTGCCAAGACTCTATTCTACTACCTTACTCATACAACAATAACTCAAGTCACACCTTTCAAAGTATCTGATCCAAAAACCGTTTAGTCCGCTCCTCTTTCGGGGCGAGAAAAAAGGACTCAGTCTCTCCCTGCTCAATAATCCGCCCATCTTCCATAAAGATAATCCGGTCACTGACCTCACGGGCAAAGCCCATCTCGTGGGTAACCACCACCATGGTCATTCCTTCCCTGGCCAGAGTGGACATCACCTCCAAGACCTCGCCGATCATCTCCGGATCAAGGGCGGAGGTGGCCTCATCAAAGAGCATTACCTTGGGACGCAGAGCCAAGGCACGGGCAATGGCAACTCGTTGTTGCTGACCGCCGGAGAGTTCTGCCGGATAAGACTCCGCCTTTTCCACCATCCCAACCTTGCGCAGCAGATCCATGGTGGTCTGCATGGCCTGATCACGGCTTTTTTTCCGTACCAGCCGCTGAGCCAGGTTGATATTCTCCGCCACATTTTTATGGGGAAAGAGGTTGAAGGACTGGAAGACCATACCCACTTCCCTGCGGATTTCCAGGCGGTTTTTTTCATTTTCATCCAGGGGGATCCCGTCAATAATAATGGTTCCGGAATCGATCTCTTCCAATCCGTTCAAACAGCGGAGAAAGGTAGATTTACCTGAACCGGACGGGCCGATGACCACCAGCACCTCACCCCTGGACACCTGGGCGGAAAAATCCACCAGAGCCGGGATTGTAGCGGAAAAGGTCTTGTAGAGACTGCTGACCTGGATAATAATGTCACTCATCAGTTCATCCCTGTGCTGATTTTCCCTGTTCACCAAACCCGGCAACGAGCACGTTTTTCCAACAGACTCGCAACCTGGGACAGGCTCAGGGTGAGTACCAGATAGATGGCAGCCACCGTAAACCAGATCTCAAAGGTGAGAAAGGTTTCCGCAATCACAACCCTACCCTGCATGGTTAAATCATAGACCGCAATGGTGCTGACCAGAGCCGAATCCTTAATCAGGGACACGGCCTGACTGGTCAGGGGCGGCAGAATCCTGGTCACGGCCTGGGGAAGAATAATCGTGCGCCAGGTATCAAAGACAGAGAGTCCGATACTGTGCGCGGCCTCCCATTGACCCCGATGGATGGAGACGATACCTGCCCGGAAGATCTCAGAGGCATAAGCCCCTTCAAAGAGGCTCAGGGCAATCACCGCTGCAAGAAACCGCTCCAGGTTGAAGATCGGGGCCAGAACAAAGTAGATAATAAATATCTGCACCAGGAGCGGGGTGTTACGGATTATTTCCAGATAGACTCTGGCCATGATCCGCCCCACCAGGGAGTTGGAGAGACGCAGCAGGGCGGTGAGCAAACCGATGATGGTTGCCAGTACCAGGCTGCAGCCGGTTATCTGCAAAGTAATCCATAACCCATCCAGGAGCGGGCCGGGGATAAAGACCCCATCTTCGATGGTAAAGAGATAGCGTGGCACCTGATACCACTGCCAGTTATAGCCAGCCTGGCTGCTGCCACGCACCAGCAACCAGCCCGCAGCAATTACGAGCAGGCTGAATTTAGCAATATCAATCAGCGTTGCCTTTTTCACCATTAAACAGCATCCATGGAAGCGTATTCCGGTTCATGGAGCGGGATAATAATATCCGCCATATCCCGCACCTTGAGCATCATGTCGTAGGCTTCATAAGAGTTGATATTGGTTCCCGGCGGGATGACCTCCATCTCCATGGCTCTGATCTGTACGGGCGGCTCAAAATTCTCTTTAATCACGCAGAAACCGGTGATCGCAGCCCTGCCCTTTTCCGTATCAATGAATACCGTCATCCCGCCCGGAGTATGAGCCGGTGTATGCAAAACTGAGATACCGGGCAGCAGTTCCTGATCCTTTCTGACCACCTCAATCTGTCCGGCCTCACGAATTTCAAAGATAAAATCCTCCACATAGCGGTAGTCCAGCGGATGCGGATCAGTGATGGCATGCAGCTCCTGTTCATGGATATAGAACCTGGCATTGGAGCATTTATAATCGTTTTCACAGTGGTCGGAATGAAGATGGGTGTGAATGACCACGTCAATGTCTTCTGGAGTAAGGTCAAAACGGGCCAGGTTATCCTCCAGGGTTCGGATTTTTCCGTTAATCGCCTTTTCCCGATCCTCGGAGATAACCGGGTGCATCTCGCCGGTATCAACTAATATTTTCTTGTCTCCGCCCTCAATATACCAGCTATAAATGGGAATGGTATAGGGGGTGCCGTAGTCGTGCTGGTAGGTCATCATTCCCTTGTCAAACACCTTGCTGCCCACGACCATGGGATGAATAATGTAGTTGCTCATGGTTTCTCCTCCTGTGAAGTCCTGCAAAAAAAGTTAAAAAATTAAAAAATTAAAAAATAAAACTGTTGCGCAGAGAAACAGGGAGAATCCTGCTCACCTGCGCAACCCCTTAATTGTTCAGGTACGATGAAACCACTTCTCAATCTCTCTCCGGGAAAAGGTCTTGATTACCGGCCTGCCGTGGGGACAGTGGGAAAAGACATCGCTGCTTCCCATCTGTTGGAGCAGCTCGATCATCTCCTCGGGGCGGAGCCGGTTTCCGGCCTTGATTGCCGCCTTGCATGCCATGGAAGCCAGCAGGTTGTCAATACATTCCGGAACGACTGTGGATAATCCCGAACCGGAACGGTTGGCCAGTCCGTCCAGAATATCGGTTAATACCTCGTCCGGCGACAGATGGCTGACCTGGGCAGGCAGACCCTTGACCATCCAGGTGGAGTCACCAAAATATTCCGCCTCAACCCCAAGATCAGCCACGATCTGTTCCTCTTTTTCCATGATCTCGGCGTGATCAGGATCCAGCTCTACCGTGGCAGGAAACATCAACCCCTGGCAAGGAATTTTTCGTTCTTCATAGCCTCGGCGCAGCCGCTGGTAAATAATTCGTTCATGGGCTGCGTGCTGATCAATGACCACCAGTTGACCATCATGCTCGCAGAGGAGATAGAGTTTGAGAAACTGGCCGATCAGGGTGAGGTTGCCAACCCTGGTTTCCGGTGCAGTTTCCGGTGCAGATTCCGCTGGAGCTGCGGACGGTTCATGTATTGGCGTGACCTCAGCCAGGGGAGCTGTTTTTGGTTCACTGGAGACCAAGGGAGCAATAGCCGGTTTTACCGGTGGAATAAAACCGGACTGCGTCAGGACGGGCGGGTTAGATTCTAAACCGGGCAGACTACCCTGAACCGATTCTCTTTGCTGAACAAACAGTTGCTGCTGCTCTTCGCCCTCATCATCCTGAGCTTTAGGAACAGTAAAGAGCTCGGAACGAACCTGCTCCTGATACAGCCGGACGGCCTGAGCAACTGCCATGATCATAAAGTCATGCACCTGATTTGACTCACGGAAACGAATCTCCCGCTTGGCAGGGTGGACGTTGATATCCACCAGTTCCGGTGAAATATTCAGCAGTAAAGCCCCAGCAGGCTGGTGTCCCTTCATGAGAAATCCCCGCAGCCCCTCCAGCACAGCGTGACGGATCATCCGATCCTGCACTGGACGGGAGTTGACCAAAATGCGTAGCTGCCGTGAACCCGAGGTTTCCGGCAGAAGAAAAAAACCGTTCACCTCCAACCCGTCCTCCGTATCGGTGGCCGCATGTATTGGCAGCAGTACATCCTCATAACGAAACACATCACGCAACCGCTGTTCCGGTTCTGCGCAACTGTAGGAAAAGGAGGTGCGGCCTTCCACCTGCAGGGAAAAGGATATATCAGGATGGGCCAGAGCCTGGCTGCGGATAACCTCTTCAATATGAGAAAGCTCGGTTCGTTTGGTCTTGAGAAATTTCTTGCGCGCAGGCAGGTTGCCAAACAGGCTGCGCACCTCGACAGTGGTGCCACGGGCGCAGCCGTCTTCATGGACACTGTGCAGGATTCCATAGCGGAGATCTGCCCGGGTGCCGATGGCTGCGTCCCTGGTACGTGAGAGAATGGTCATCCGGGAAACCGAACCGATACTGGGCAGGGCCTCACCGCGAAACCCCAGGGTGGCAATGGCTGATAGCTGGCTCTCATCCAGCAGTTTCGAGGTGGCGTGACGCTCAAGGCAGAGCATGACATCATCGGCATCCATACCCAAGCCGTTGTCATTGACCCGGATTAAGCGGGTACCGCCACCTTCCACCTGGATATCGATCCGGTCTGCCCCGGCATCCAGGGAGTTTTCCAGCAGCTCCTTGACTACTGAGGCGGGACGTTCTACTACCTCACCGGCGGCTATCTGGTTGGCAAGGTGATCGGCAAGGACTCGAAT
>DAOVTM010000180.1 GCA_030633145.1 Desulfobulbaceae bacterium | reverse complement strand
GTTCCCACAGACGGAGTCTCGCAGGCTCGCTTACCTGGAGCGTAGGAACGAGAGGAGGTTAAAAAATGTCCCGGCTAAAGTTGGTAGCCATTTTTTCAACATTAAGACCCGATGAACGGATGAATTGCGGGAAGTCCATCTTGGCACAGGTACGCAATGTTCTAATCAAGGCATGGAGTTCTTTTTTTTCCAGCTTGAAAAGGTCGTTCTGAAATCCAGGGAAATTCAAGTCAAGCTTCAAGGGATTGCTCCAAAGATGCAAGGTCGGTTTCAACAGGATCATTTTCCTGTTCCCAACGATTAAATCCCCCAAGACGATGTTGAAACGCCTTGTCCTTGAGCAAACGCAATTCAAGTTCGCTGACAATTTCAATCGGTCGTAGGATGACCGTACCATCGGCATATTCGTTTATTTCAACTTTCTTGCCACAGTATTTTTTCCCAATGGAAATTTGACCCTGCTTGTTCACCTGTTTTACCTGAAGCGTTGTCATAGACACACCCTTTTTGCTACACAATTAAGCTGTTCACGTTTATTACTTTAATAATATCTTATTTTTTCTGGTTCCCAAGCTCCAGCTTGGGGACAATGCCTCGGAAGCTCCAGCTTCCCGGCTATTACGAGAAGCTGGAGCTTGGGAGCCAGATTGTGCGAAAAGTGTCAACTGGAAAATGAAGGATGCCCTGTTTTCTTTATTTTAAAAAATGCTATAGTATCTGTAAGGTAGAAAACAAGTAATAAATAATGCCACACTGTCAACGAGTAAATATAATTATTCATTATCTTGATAAGGCACTTCCAATAAGTCCCGTATCATTTTATCGATATCCATAGCAAGAATATAAGCTTGAGTACCATTATAGGTAGTCCAAGGCTTTTTGTTAATTGCCATCGGCACACCCCAAACTTTGCCACTGGTTCCCATGCTCCAGGTAAGCGAACCTGCGAGACTCCGTATGTGGGAACGAGATTACGAATGAACTTAACATACAGTAATAAAAGGTCAAAAATGGAAATTCCTATGCTGTGAACTTATCTATTTTTTTGTAGGAGGGTTGAAGTTTGGGCGATAGTACCAAGTCAGGACTTCTGTAGGTGTTGTTGCCAGTAGTATCAGGCGTGTGGATGTTCAAGAACGAATAGAATTTGTTAAAAACTCTATTTAAAATCAATGCAAGAGGTAAATCAATCCTTGTCCGGCAACTACAGCCAGACTGGCAATACTATGACTTTGGGATTCCTGTTCTTCCCCATCAAGAATCGTCATCATCAAAAAAATTAATCATATACTGAATGATATAGACACCAATAAAAACACACGTCCAGACCACAATCCAATCTAACATACTCTTCCTCGTTTAAGCCTCTATTCCGGCAAGCGGAAAATAGAGGATACACAGTTGTTTTTTAGTACCGGTTTTCTTCTCGACCTCCAGGCTGGCACCAGCCTGTTGCAAGAGCAGAGAACAGGTTGAGAGATCGGGCCAGGGAGAACCATCATCTTGGTTATCTCTGGTGATATTCCATTCAGGAGGACAGTTGTCAATGGCAACAGAGACCTGTTTATCATCTGAGCGAACCTGCACGGTTATCTCTTTGATGGTGCCATTGGGCAAGTCGCTCAAAAAAACGACCGCACGCTGGAGCAGGGTAAGAAGGACAGGCAACACATTTCCCCCTTGAATAGGCAGTGCGGGCAGATGACTTTCAGTATCAACAGTTATCCTGATCCCGTTCTGTTTACACTGCCCTTGCAGCAGTCCGGCAGCCTGTTCAAGCAAGGTTTCCAGCGGCACATTTTCCGGCACGGTTTCTGCCGTCAAGCTGGTAAGATCACTATTCAAGGCCGCATTTTTCAGCTCCTGCTGATGAAGTTTTTCCAGCAGCAGCCGTTCCTGTTCCAAGGAAGATCGGTCAGACATAAGATCCAGTAATGCCTGGCTGTAATTGAGGGAACCATTGATGGTATTAATCATCTCATGCACCAGGTGTCCGGCCATGGCTCCCAGAACCGAGTATTTATACACTGCGATTCCCGTAGCAGTCACCTCGCCACTGGCATCACTCAGCGGCGAGGTCTGTGGCAGGCTGCTAAGCTGTTGAAAAAATAAATCAAGCAAGTTCTGCTCGTTTCTCGTAAAACAATGATTCGAGCTGCTATATACCGTTACAACAGCGAGTAATTCTTCCCGGCGGATGATTGGAAACGAGGCGCAACAAATGTTTCTTGTCCCATCTGCGGAAGGTCTGCGGAAAGGCATGGACTTAGCTAGCTGATCAGGCAGGAGGCTCGCTGGAACAGTTGTAATAACAGGACGATGCTCTGATACCGCCCTGCGGGCACTACCGCAGAGTCCGTCTTCCTTTTTGCACCAGGTAATCAAATGATTAATTGCCTGTCTGCACTCAACCGGCGAGCTTGAAACACAACCGCACCCGGTAACCGGGGTCGGAAACTCATTGCCCGCAGCAGGCAGACCAACCCAGACCAGGAGATAATCCGGGTTGGTCTGTAACGCCTGACACAGGGTTTCCCAAAACTCTGGTGCGTCAAGATAGTCTGGCAGGGTATCCCTGACATTGCCAAGGCTGCTCAACAGGCTGGTCAAACGGGATTTTTCCTCTGCTCTTCTGTTGATAACTCTATCCAGTTCGGCAATGGTGGGTTTGACTGCGACCCCTTCATCCTCAGTGGTGACTACAGACTGATGTAGTCGTATAATCGGCTCAAAAAGCGATTTCTGCATATAAAACAATATGGAGCAGACCACAAAAACACTCAGGGAAAGGGTTCCCACCATCACCCTGTGCAGACCAAGGAGGAGAGAGTTGGTATAGGCGGACAACACCTCATGGAAATGAAGCAGGCGGCCGCTGATGGAACGAAGAGAGCCGGTAAGTTTTGTCAACTGCTGTGGTGTAGGATTGCTGCTCCCCTGAACCGCTCTGAGCTGGACAATCAGATCAACGAGGTCAACCTGGGATATTATTGATGCCTTAAATTCTTTAGGAATGAGAATATCATTATTTATTTTTTTAATATGTCCGTCAAATGCCTGGATGTCCCTGTTCGCTTCCTGAATATTTACGGTGCCGCCGGTGAGCAGGGTCTCGCTGATATGTTCTTTAATTGAAGTAAAGCCGAAGAGGAGCTGATCGCTCAGGGCTACTGCCTGACGGCAGTGTTTATAGAGAAAATACTGTTTGGTGCCAAGAGCGGTGATGACTGCAAGCAGGACAATGACCATGACCACCATCACCTGAAATATTTTTTTCAGTTCAATATTCTGGAAATAACCTGTCATGACCCTCACCTGCTGAATATTTCTTAACTATATTTTAAATGGTGTTTAATGGTACGCTCAGCGCACCCTACCGGTTTTGTACTTGCTACAAACTATAAACGGGTGTTTCGTAATTGTATTCGTAATCGTGTTCGTGAAAGTGAATCTGAATGTTCACGAACACGGGATTACGAGGCCAACACCCGGTTCCCGTGTCTGCACGGGAACCGGGTCGAACGTATGCTGCAACTCCTATTTCTCCCCCTTCCACTCATAGACAATGGGCAGCCGGTAGAGGATAAACCGGTAGGTAAGAAAGTAAAGCGAGTAAAGTGTGATACAGATCCAAACTTCCTTCCAATGCGGAATCTCAGGATACAGTTTCCAGTTATAGGCAATCATGGAGGTGTTGAGCCGATTCCATATAATACCAACAGCAGAGATCAGGGCAGCTATGCGAACAATGCCAACCCAGTGATTCTTAACCCCTATCGCAAACATAAACATGGGCAGAACAACTGCTACTCCAAGCTCAAGCAGGTAGTACTGACCCCAGCCGGTCAACAGGTAGGCCCATTCCTGATCATGTGCAATCGCAATAATCTTGATGACCAGATAGGTGATCATGGCATAGGAACAGCCCTTGCCAAGCCCCAGGGTAATGCGGTCAAGGCTATCCCTGAAACGGTCATCGACCCGCCATTGCATGGTCCAGATAACCAGGGTGGAAGAGACAATTACCATGGACAGTCCGGCAAAGATGGAAGAGCAGAAGAAATGAATCCACTGAAATTCCGCCGAAATCCAGAGCGGATGTATTTTAGCAGGGGCGTAATTGAACAATGCTCCCAAGGCTCCCTGATGGAGAGTGGAGAGGATGATACCTGAAACGGTCAGTCCGAGAACGATGGATTTGATCCACCGTTTTCCTTTCAGCCAGCCGTACCATTCACAAAAGGCGGGTACCAGCTCGGCAATCTGCACGGACAGGTAAGTGGCAACATGCCAGGCTACGAGGAACAGTACCGCTGCGGGTCCCAGGGATATAAACATGGGATAGGGCAGTCTCCAGGGCATTCCCAGATCCACTTCAAGGAAGAGTACTGCGAAAAAATAACCCAGCAGACCGTTGAGCAGAGCCAGCCGTTCAATGGGGAGGAAATCCTTGCGGCCAAAAATCTCCACTGTGGTGCCGAGCATAAAGCCCGAGGCGGACAGGGGTACCATACCAAAGAGACCGAATCCCAGGAAGAGTCCCCAGGGGTAGTCGTTGGAGGCATGGGTAACCGCTTCCAGGCCAAAGATATAACGTTGGATAATGATCGGGATGCCGATGGCAAAGATACCGACCATCATCCAGTTGATCCAGTTCCTGAAAAATTGTTCCTTATACTGTTGCGGCGTAAGTCCCAGCCACAGTTTTTCTTTCAATGTCCAACTACTCCCATCTGGCTTTACAAGATCAACAATGGGAATTGCAGGATTTGATGTTGAGAATTTTTTCATTGTATTATGCCTCCTGTTTGTCGTCGTTTTCTAATTCCTCGATGCGATCCTTTCTGGTTGCCAGAAGATGGAACCCGGTAAACAGGGCTGGCCAGATGGTCAAAACCATGGGGACGATAGCAAGAAAGCCCGTTACATAGTTAAGGATCGGTTCCTGGGGAACGTCGGTATCAAGACCGACTTTGTCAAAGGGTACCGGAGAGAGATACATCCAGGAGGTACCGCCCGCTTCATGCTCTCCATAGATATGCTCAACATATTTGCCGGGATTCATGCGAATGCGCTGATGACCAACATCGAGCATATCATCACGCTTACCAAAGGTGAGGGCTTCCTGTGGACATGCTTCAACACAGGCAGGAGGCTTACCCTCTTTCAGACGGGTGTCGTAACAGAAGACACACTTCATAATCTTCGGCTTAAAGGCACTTGAATACTTGAAGGTCGGGACATAGAACGGACAGGCAATCATACAGGTCCGGCAGCCGACGCATACCTTGGAGTTATAGATGACCGCGCCTTCCGGTGTCTTGGTATAGGCGTTGACAAAACAGGATGTCAGACAGGCTGGTTCGTTACAGTGGTTACACTGTTGCTTCCGAAACAGGGGATGATCCTGTCCAGGAACCTCATATCGATTGACCACCGTGTAACGGGTCTCATCGGTACGCCGCCGCTGACCATGGAGACGCTGATCAAAAACATTGAAGTCATCAAAGGGTTCCGGCTGTGCCGGCAGTTCCTGTTCCTTGTTACATGCTGCTTCGCAACTGCGACATCCCACACAGCGGGTTAAATCGACAATCACACCCATGGCATTCGGATACGCTTCAAAATGATGTCCTGCGTCCGCGTTTGTGTCCTTTAAGACAGTCGCGGCAACGGTCCCGGCAAGCCCGCCTTTAATAAAACCTCTTCGGCTCAGCTGTTTATTCATTGCTTACTCCCTGAATATATGGAATTATTTATTTTAATGTTTGCCACTGTCCTGATGCGCTGCACCAGGAGTGTATCCCTCTGGGGCATGTTTGCCGGTATTAAAACGCTTCTCACCCGCCTCAGTCATGGTGTGACAGTCCTGGCAGCCGGTTGCTCCGCCGATTTCCTGGTGACAGGTGATGCAGTTAAGATGATAAGCACCCTTGAGACCCGGTTTGTCCATATGGAAAAGTTCGTGGTTTTCCATACGCTTCAGTCCTTCATCGTTGAACGGTTCCGCAGCATGACAGTCGCTGCAGGAAACCGATTCCGCCTCTTCCTTACCGTCATGGCAGCGGGCGCATGAGGGGTCTGCAGTCCCGGTTCCTGTGGTGTGATGATGACAGTCCGCGCAGGTCGCCATGGCGACATGTGCTCCGTGATCAAATGTTACCGGGCCGTAAAGCTTTGACAGACTGTCAATCTCAATCACCTCCGGTGCATCCTCACCACTCATTGCCGGCACATTTGCCGGTGCAAGGAGCGTGATTCCCAACCCTAAGAAACCCAGGGTCCATGCTGTCTGCGTGATTCGTTTTCCAGTTTGCATGTTTGTTCCTCCTGTATAAAATTGTGCAAAATATATGGAAAAATTTGTATAGCCTTATTTCATTTCCTACTTTTTCGTTTCCAGCTTTCAATTTCCAGCTTTTCACGAACGACCGCTTGCTGCCCGTTGTTTATCTTTCACTTCCTTTTCAACCTTTCGTTCATTGAGGTAGCAGTGAAAGACAATCTCCATCTCTTCGAAATCAACAGTTTCATTGACCAGTAATGCCTCAGCCAGCTTATGGAGAAACTTGTTGTTTTCCCGAATCAGGCTGTGCGCTTCCTGGTAACACTCTGTAACAATACGTTTTACCTCCTTGTCAATGGTCTGGGCGGTCTGCTCGCTGTGCGCCTTGGCCATGGAGGCACCGCCAAGAAATCCTCCCTCGGACTGGCTATAGGCAACCGGACCAACCAGATCGCTCATACCCCATTCGCAGACCAGCCGGTTGGCGATTTCCGTGGCAGAGAGGATATCATTGGAGGCACCGGTGGTCATACGACCGAATATCTGATCCTCTGCTGCCCGTCCGCCCATTAATATCGTGATCCGATTAAGGATGTATTCACTGGAATAGGTGAGCCGGTCGTCCAGGGGCAGTTGCTGGGTTACTCCCAGAGCCATGCCCCGTGGGATAATGGATACCTTATGGAGCGGGTCTGTCTCAGGCAACAGTTTTCCGAGAATGGCATGACCAGCCTCGTGGTAGGCGGTTACGCGCCGGTTTTCTTCACTTATGACCGCATTTTTACGTTCCAGCCCCATGACAATCTTGTCCATGGCCTCGTTGAAATCATCGCAAGTTACACAGCTCTTGCCTTCTCGTGCCGCCATGAGTGCTGCCTCGTTGACCAGGTTGGCGATATCCGCGCCGCTGAAGCCGGGAATGGCTCTGGCAATAGCTGGCAGATTGATATTCTTTTCCGCCTTGATTTTACGGACATGTACATCCAAAATCTTGGTACGTCCTTTTACATCCGGGGTGGAAACCGTAACCTGGCGGTCAAATCGACCGGGCCGCAGCAGAGCCGGATCCAGGATGTCTGGTCGGTTAGTGGCCGCGACAATGATAATGGTCTCATCGGAGCTGAAACCGTCCATCTCTACCAGCAGGGCGTTCAAGGTCTGCTCCCGCTCGTCTCCACCACCGCCGGTTGCTCCGCCGCCGCGCTTGCCGCCGATTGCGTCGATCTCATCAATAAAGATGATACAGGGTGAATTCTTCTTGGCCTCGGTAAACAGTTCCCGCACCCGTGAGGCACCTACTCCGACAAACATCTCAACAAAATCAGAACCGCCCATGGAGTAAAAGGGAACCGAAGCCTCACCGGCAATGGCCTTGGCCAACAGGGTTTTACCTGTTCCTGGAGGACCCTGCAGGAGGACACCCTTTGGAATCTGGCCGCCAAGACGACTGTAATGTTCCGGGTGTTTGAGAAAGCCGACAATTTCTTCAAGCTCCACCCGTGCCTCGGCCAGTCCAGCAACATCCTTAAAGGTTACATGGGTATCACTGGTAGGTTTGAAGCGGGAACTCTTGTCTTTGCCAAAGGCAGAGCCTGAGCCACCGGATTTACTGCGGGTAAACATGAACCAAGCTCCAAGGATCAACACCAGAGGGAGCATGGATTTGAATGTCAGGCCGCCGGGATCAGGTGCTTCCGCTGAGATCTCGATTCCCTTTTCTTCAAGCAGATTCATAAGACCTTCAACATCAGGGGAAAAGGTGCTGAATTCATGACCG
>DAOVTM010000088.1 GCA_030633145.1 Desulfobulbaceae bacterium | reverse complement strand
GTGAACCTCAGGCAGATTCAGGAGTACCTTGGTCATAATAGTGTTGAAACTACGATGATTTATACCCATGTGGTCAAGAGTATGCGTAACCCGGCTGTCAGCCCGCTTGATATGCTCGATGCTATGACTATGGGAAAAATGTAATGCCTGCGGTCAATTCAGAAATACGAATAAAGGATTTGATTCTTGAGAATGGAGGATTTGTCAGAAAATTAAAAGGGCGTGAATGTAGATGGGGTCATGTAAATGGGTCAGAATAAAATTAAATCCTCTCATACTCTGACCCTTTTATTTTGTATTTTGTGAATATTTGTTCACCCAATTTTCAACTTTCAATCCCTTAACCCGTTTAAAATCTTTTTCATTATTTGTGATTACTGTCAATTTTTCACTGAGTGCGTGGGCTGCAATAAGCATGTCAAGCAGGCCAATAACAGTACCTTTCTTCGCCGAATAAGAACGAATTTTCCCGTAATGAATTGATGCACTCTCATCGTATGGGATGATTTCAAATGGGCGAAGAAACTGATCAAGGCGAATCATGTTTTTCTTAATTTGTTTGCTTTTACATGCACCGTATTGAAGTTCCGATACAGTAATAGAAGATATACAAATATTACCTACACCTATTTCTCTAAATTTTTGAATAACCTGTGGTGGATGGTCATTCATGATGTATATGCAAATATCCGTATCAATCAAAACATCATCTAAACCTTCTCTTTGTTGTTGTATTTCTGGTTGGTTACGTTCAACCATAAAAAGTGAATCATATTTTTGTGAATTTCTCTCCCAAGCATCCCATATTGTCTGATCTTTTGGTAAAAGAAGAACCCCTCCCGATACTTTTTTTATATATACTTCTTTGCCCTCAAATCGATATGATTTGGGTAAGCGTACAGCCTGACTTCGTCCGTTAATAAAGAGTTTAGCAGTGTCCATATCACCACCTCCAAGTAAAAATGAGTTATCTATATGGCATCCTTCATTTCCCGGTTGACACTCTTCGCACAATCTGGTTCCCAAGCTCCAGCTTCTCGTGATAGCCGGGAAGCTGGAGCTTCCGAGGCATTGTCCCCAAGCTGGAGCTTGGGAACCAGGAACATTGTGGGAGCAATGTATTACCAAAAGTGTCAACTACTTTTCGCCTGAAATGAAGGATGCCATCTATATCAATAGATAGATATCTAATTCCATATCATATCAAGATATATACTTTTGGGAATATATCATTTAACACATTGTTACGTTGCACGACCTTTGGCACAACGTTAAAATTCTCGTTGCACAAATCATGACACCAGTTGATCAAGTATTTTGATCAATTCAGGTGATCTTTCCTCGCACATTCCCCTCAATTTCAATCGATATTCGTTATCGTGATGCTTGGCACTACCACAAAACTTTGAGCATATCAATGAGAGTCACAAATGAACCATTTTGTTCAGATGGAGTGCTTTGATCGTGGTTATCAGGATCATGAAAATTTGGAGAGTCTCCCATGAGAAAATAATGACAGTAAAAAATACTGAGGGAACAAGACAAGAAAGGGGTTGCAGAATCGTTTTAGCCAGAAAATCCCAGAGCCTGGATAATATCATCAATTTCAAAAAATAGATTTTCTTCGTCCTTAATGGTCACCACCAGCCGCTGATCCGGGGTCAACCGGATGGGAGCCGGGCCGGGTTTGTGCCAGCCCTTTTTCTTTTTCGGTTCATGGGCTGCTATCAATTTCAGCAGGACTTCGCTTTCCACCGGGGTTGACTCGGTAAAGCTGAACACCAGATTGCCGGGACCCTGCTCAAGTTTGCTGATACCCAGTTTACGCAGGGGATATTTTAGGCCGATCATCTCAAAGAGGGTGTCACCTTCCAGGGGCAGAGGGCCAAAGCGGTCAATGAGTTCGTCACGAAGGTCGGCCAGCAGATCGGGATCCTGGTTGCCTGCGCTGGATATCCGCCGGTAGAGCTGAAACCGCTGGGTCGTATCCCGGACATAATCGTCCGGAAGATAGGCGGCAACTTTGAGCTTAATCTCTGGATCAAGCTCCTCTTCAAGCAGGTCGCCTCCACCGGCAGCCTGTCGTTTCAGATCCGCCACTGTGGATTGGAGCAGCTCAAGATAGAGGTCATAGCCCACTGCCGCAATATGTCCAGACTGGGAAACCCCAAGCAGGTTACCTCCTCCCCGGATCTGGAGGTCGCTCATAGCCAGCTTGAAACCGCCGCCAAGTTCAGAGTGATCCATCAGGGCGCGCAGCCGCTGGCCAGCATCACTGGTCATCTTGTCAAGGGAAGGCACCAGCAGGTAGGCGTAGGCCTGGCGGGAGGATCGCCCCACCCTGCCCCGCAACTGATAGATGTCCGCTAATCCCAGATGATCGGCTCGATTGATGATAATGGTGTTGGCATTAGGGATGTCCAAGCCAGACTCAATAATGGTGGTACAGACCAGGACATCGATTTCATGGTTGACAAAGCTGACCATGATCTCTTCCAAATTACGGCTCGGCATCTGTCCGTGCGCCACTGCGATACGGGCGTGCGGAACCAATTTTTCAATTTTATCCGCTATGCGGTGGATAGATTTAACCCGGTTGTGGACAAAGAAGGTCTGGCCGCCTCTGGCCAGTTCCTGTACTACCGCCTCTCGGATTACCAGGTCATCAAGGCGAGCCAGGAAGGTCTTGACCGAACGACGATGCCGGGGCGGCGAGGAGATAACAGAAAGATCGCGAATTCCCAGCAGGGACATCTGCAAAGTGCGGGGGATGGGAGTCGCAGTCAGGGTCATCACATCCACCCCAGCCCGCATTTTTTTGATCTTTTCCTTATGTGATACCCCGAAGCGATGCTCCTCGTCCACGATGAGAAGTCCCAGTTTTTTAAAAGAGACATCCTTGGAGAGCAGCCGATGGGTACCCACCAGCAACCCGACCTGACCCTCATTAACTTCCTTAATAATCTGCCGCTGTTGCCTGGGGGTACGAAAACGGTTGAGACAGGCGACCTCGATCCCGAACTCGGAAAACCGCTCCTGGAAGGTAACTGCGTGCTGTTCGGCCAGCACCGTGGTCGGCACCAATACTGCCACCTGAAAGCCGTCCTCCATGACCTTATATGCGGCTCGAACTGCGACCTCGGTCTTGCCGTAACCAACGTCTCCGCAGATCAGCCTGTCCATGGGCTGCTCGCTGAGCAGATCACGCATCACATCGTCAATGGCCCGAGCCTGACCATCGGTCTCATCGTAGGGAAACGACTCTGCCAGCTCATGGTAGAGGGTGCCGCCGGGTTCAAAAGCGTGTCCCCTGCGTAGTTCCCGTTTGGCATAGATCTCCAGCAACTCCTGGGCAATCTGCCAGACCGCCTCCTTGACCTTTTTACGCTTTGTTTTCCACTTGCTTGAACCTAATCGATCCAGTGCAGGCTGCTGGTCGGTGAGTCCCTGGTAACGGCTGACCTGGCTAAGCTGATCCACAGGAATGTAGAGTTTATCGTTGCCACGAAACTCCAGCAACATGTAGTCACCCCGCTGCCCGGAAAACTCCATATTAACCAGCCCTTTAAATGCGGCCAGCCCGTGTTCACGATGCACGACGATATCTTCAACTGTGAGCTGATCCAGTGCCACTGGCACGCCGCTGCCCTTTTTCCCTTTTCTCCGTCCGCCCCGGCGCAGTCTTTTTTCTCCAAACAGTTCTGCGGCAGAGAGGATATGGAGCTTTTCTTCGACCAGGTCAAAGCCGCTGGACAGAGGATGTTCCACCAGGGATAGCTGTCCCGGCGCAGGAGCAAGACTCAGCGGAACCGTGCTGCGGCCGATGCTGAGCGGGTAATGGGCCAGCATCTCCTCAAAATGGTCTGCCTGACGGCTGGAACGGCAGGCCAGGATGGTGGTTTCGTTTTGTTTCTGCCAGTGGAGGAGTCGATCTGCCAAGGGAGCCAGTACCCCTCTTTTTTTCCGTTCAAGGTCTATTTCCTGCCTGAGCAGGGAATGATCTCCGGTGGGAATGATGAGGGGGGTACGTTTGGAATCTGGATCGGGCAGGGGACAGATGTTAATTTGCAGACTACGAGCCAGGGAATCGTCCAGGGAGGCTGCGGAAAGAAACAGAGTTTCCGGCGGGGGGGCAGCCCGCAAAGCTGCTGCTTCGATATAATTTACCCCAATTCGCTCCCAGACCAGCTCTACCTTGCGCTTGATCTCCACCGGATCATGGAGGAGAAAAGGGGTGGTGTCCTGCAAATAGTCAAACAGGGTCTGCGGTTTGGGATTCTGATAGATCAGGGGGAGAAGAAACTCGATGCCGGGAAAACGAACCCCCTGCCGCAGCTGCTCCGCTGCCTCACGGGCAAGCGGGTCATCTATTGACATTTTTGCGGCAGCTTTGACACTTTTTTGTTTACTGATTTTCTCCTGACCCTGTCCAAAGAGAATATCAGAGGCGGGCAGGATAACAAGTTCTTCAAGTTCTCCCTGGGAGCGTTGGCTGGCCGGATCAAAGGTGCGGATCGACTCCACAGTGTCGCCGAAAAAATCAAGGCGCACCGGACCCTGCTGTTCCAGGGTGGACGCTGGCGGATAGAGGTCAATGATTCCGCCCCGTACCGCCATATCACCTGGTTGCTGCACCAGTTCGGCCTGCTGGTAGCCAGTGTTACTCAGTGCGAGGATCAGCTTGTCCCGGTCTGTTTCTTCGCCGGTCATGACCAGTTCACAGGCACCAGCCAGCCGCTGCCTGGGGATGATTCGGCGCAACAGAGCCTCGGCAGAGGTCAGGACAATACAGGGTTGGTTTGATTCCTGGAGCAGATAGAGGGTGGAGAGGCGGATTGCCAGGGTGGTTGTATCCGGGGTCAGCTGACCATAGGGGGCAATCTCAAAGGCAGGAAAAGAGACCACAGGGGTGGTGGTGAAGAGGCTGATATCACAGGCCAGCGATTCCAGCAGGTCATCGCTGGAAACCACGCAACAGATGGTCTTACCTGCCGCCTCCTGGAGCTGGGATGCAAAAAGGGCTGAACTGCTGCCGTGCAGCCCACAGATATCGACTTTCTCGCCGCTCTTTTTCGTGGAGCCGACAAGGAGTTGTTTGCAGATTGAGTGCATATCAGAAGACAGAAACCAGAGAACAGAAACCAGAATAGTTAACAGCCTATGTCTGAAATAACTACAGTTGGTTTTTGTCTAGTATTCACTCCTATTAATAATTCCCACAGAAACTTTATTTCCGATATATTCAAATTCCTCTTATTTCTAAAAATTGCCACCCATGGCAAAATCCCAGTGCGCATCTTCGTCGCCTTCCTGGTAATCGAGGTTATAGGCCCAGACCAGCCGCAGGGGACCCATGGGAGAGAGCCAGTTGACACCGAGACCAGCGGATTTCTTGACCTGATCGAAATTCCAGTCCTCTTCATAAGCATAGACATTACCAAAATCGGAAAAGGCCAGGCCGCGCAGTCCTGCCTCGGGCAGGAGGGGAAAGGAGATCTCGATGTTGGAGAACCACATCTTGTCACCACCGTATTTCTCTCCGTTGTCCGGGTCAACAGGACTGATGGAGGAGGACTTGAAGCCGCGGATGGAGCGCATACCGCCCAGGAAAAAGTTTTCATAAACCGGCAGCTTGTCGTCTTCATTTTCAAATGCCTGTCCGGCGGCAACCTTGAAATGGAACACGGTGGAGAGGAACATGGGAAAGTACCAGCTAGTGGATCCTTCCAGCTTGGTAAAGGCGGCCTCACCACCGAGAATACCACCCGCATACCTGACGCTCAGGCTGTGCCGGGAACCATCTGTGACGTTGAAGCGTTTATCCCTGGTGTCGCGTACCAGGGCAAGGCGAACCGCACTGGTGATATTGATTTCCGCTGAACGAAGGACATAGTCGGAGGCGTTTTCCGACAGGTCACTCAACTCGGTATCACTCCAGGTATAACCATACAGGACTCGCCATCTCTCAATAAAACGATGCCCCAGGCGGATGCCGGCACCTTTGGAGTGTTTGGTATAATCGTCATATTCCCGCTCCCAGTTAAAGATATCACCACCGGCAGAGACCTTGGAGTCAAAGATGCGCGGATCCGTATAGGAGAGGTTGAAACGGTTGGTTACCGCGCTTATGCTGGCGGTGAGGGACAAGCGGGTACCCAGTCCCATGAAGTTGTCTTCGGAAATCTCGCCCATGAACATCAGCTTATCCGATGAGGAGTAACCGGCACCAATACTGAACTGGCCAGTGGATTTTTCCTTGACATCAACCAGGACATTCATCTGCTCTTCGTTCATGGTGGGCTGCGGGGTAATGTTGACTTCCTCAAAAAAACCAAGCCGCTGTAGTCGCTTGGTTGAGTTGCGGATAGCCCGGGAGTCAAAGAGACCGCCCTCCTTAACCACTAGGTCACGGCGGATGACATTATCCCTGGTTCGGGTATTACCGCTGATCTCCACCCGGTTGAAATAGACCAGGGAACCCTGGTCGATACTGAAAAGAATATTAACCCGCTTGCCCACAGTTGACTTGTTGATTTTGGGTCGGACATCGGCAAAGGCGTGTCCGTGTTCCGCATACAGATCAGTGAGCTTCATGGTGTCATCACGGAGGATTTTTCGGTTAAGGAACTCCTCCTGACGAATCTGCAGCTTGGAAATCAGCTTTTCCTTGTCAACAATCAGGTCGCCGACAATATCCACAGTACCCACCCGGTAGCGGGGACCCTCTTCAATGGTAAAGGTGATAAAGAGGTCTTCCCCCTTTTCCTCCACCTGGGGAGTACCAATCTTGGCCTCGATAAAACCGTGGTTATTGTAGAATGCACCAAGGCGAGCTGCATCCTGTCTGAGGACATCCATCTTGAGAATCCCGGATTCGGTGAGCCAGGAGAGCCAGTTCCACGATCCGGTCTCTATGACATCTTCCAGGTCACCGTCATCAAAGGCGTTATTGCCGAGAAACTTGATCTCGGCAATGGACATCTTTTCCCCTTCATCGATCATAAAGCGAACTTCAGCGGTCAGCGGGGTCGGATAGCTCAGTTTGATGGAGCTGTTGGCACCGTAATAGCCTTTACTCTTGTACAGCTCCTTGATACGTTTGATGGCTGCGTTAAGTTTGGCCGGATTGAGAATGGAGTTGGCCTGGATGTTGGCAGCATCCTTGACATCCTTCTCGTCCAGATTGTCGGTTCCTATGTATGTGATAGAGCTGATCAGCGGTTTTTCCTGCACCCGGAAGATTACCTCCTTGCCGTTGCCCGCATCATTGACCTCGATCTCCACGTTATCAAAATAGCCCATGGAAAAAACAGATTTCAGATCCTTGCGCAGATTCTCAGGGCTGTAGTAGTCGCCAGGCTTGGTGGATATTTTACGAAGAATGGCCCCGGAATCAATTCGCTCGTTGTTAGCTGGAGCAATGGAGGCAATGGTGAATTTACGGCTGGAAAAGCCCGTGATGCCGGACACCGTTGCATCCAGCACATTGCCAAGTTCGGCGATAGAGGCTCCGTCCTGATAGGAGGAGTGCGGGTTTGCCGGGTCAAGGACATCAAAGACCTGCATGTCCACTGAAATTCGCTTGCCGATCAGGGTCAGGCTACCCACAGCCACATAGTCATAGCCATTACTGTCCGCCAACTTGGTCAGGATTGCGTTGTCAGGGGGCCAGGCTCCATCGTAATCAACCAGTTGTTCCGCCTCTGAGCGGGACAGCATGAGCAGATTTTCATTGGCAAGAGCCGTTTCCAGTGCGCTGTCCACCTCAAACAATAGTTGGCCGCTGTTCTGGGCATTTATCTTGAGCGGCAGGAAGGCTGTGTTTTGCTCCGCTGCCGTGACCGGCAGAGCCAGAGCAGTGAGCAGAAAAGAGACAAGCAGAATGATGAGCCGGGGAGATGCGTACATGGAGCGCAGTAAAACCGATCGATACATGGTTAATTTTCCTGATTTAAGTTCATTGTAGAGGAACCCTGTCACATATAGCCTCACAGTATGCCATGTTCAGAGAAAAATGCAAAGTAATAGTGTGATTGATTTGCGCATTTCTTTGCTCTTCACAGAGAACACAGAGAAAAATCGATGTGTTTTGAGAATTCTCTGTGTTCTCTGTGTACTCTGTGGTAATAGTACTCAAATACGTTGAGCCAAATGATAATTTTATGGAAAGTTGTAAGGAGTACGCATGGGACGGATTTTTAAATATATAACAGTTTTTTTCGCAATTATTGTCGCTTTGCTGGCCATAGTGGTCGCAACGCTGAATTTTATGCCTGGAGATAAACTCAAAGGATTTATCAGCTCTGGGGTTCAATCAGCCACTGGTCGTTCGCTGGAGATTCAGGGAGATTTGGATATTGAGCTGACCTCTATTTTTGCGGTACGGGTATCCGGGATCAAATTTGCCAATGTGGACTGGGGTTCCAGAGCGGAAATGGCAACGATTGATAATTTTGAGCTGGAGGTTGCCCTGCTGCCCCTGCTCAAGGGTATTCTTGATGTCTCATTACTGGTTGATAAACCTGACCTTCTTCTGGAAACCAGCAGTACCGGCCAGGGCAACTGGCTTCTAAAAGAGGCTAAGAAAGAAGAAAAAATTGTAGAGAAAGAGCAGAGCGGGGATGCTGGCCTACCCCTGGAATTGCGGGTACGAAAAATCGCTATTACCGGAACCAGGGTTGTCTATAAGGACGGGAAAAACGGTGACCAGGTGATTATCGAGGATGAAGAACTGCTCATCGAACCCGGCAATGACAAGGTGACTCTCGACCTGGCTGGTCACTTCAACGAGATCCCGTTAGGTTTGAGCGCAATTTTCAATAAGGGAGCATTCTTTATCGACAACAGTGTCACTCCGATCACGGTTAATGCCCACCTTGGAACCGTTGAACTGGCACCAGAACGACCAGCGGGTCAAATTTGTCCAGGCTTTGAATTGGACGTGAATGCCAACCTGAGTATTGATACCCTGGCAGCACTGTCGCCGCTGACCGGACAGAATATTCCCGATATTGGGCCCCTGACGGTCTCTGCCCAACTGATCGGCAGAAAAGGTTCTTTTTCCCTCCAGGACGCAGCCATTAATCTGAACGATGAAATTGTACAGGTCACAGGCACGGGCGGTATCGGTGATCTGATTGCACTGCGTGATCTGAATTTGAAGGCGGATGTCTCTACAAAACATTTGACGAAAGTTTTACAGATGATGGGAGTGCAGCTGGATTATCCCCTGCCCGATACTTTCAAGGCCAGTGCTGCGGTGTCGCTGTCAGGAAAGGAGATCAGCAGCCTGGTGGTAAAGGCTCAGCTGCCGGAAAAGGATATCAAGGCAGAAGTTTCCGGATCCATAGCAGACATGACAAAGCTGACCGGGATCAAGGTGGGGGTCAAGCTCTCTATCCCGTCCCTGGCAACTGTGGGTGGGCTGGTGAAACAGCAACTGCCCGATTCCGGGCCGCTCAGCCTGAGCGGTGACCTTGTAGCCAAAGGCGGCATCCAGGCACCTCTTCATGTCAACCTCAGTCTGGCAGGTGATGGGGTCAAAGCCGGGGTCAAGGGAAGTATTGATCAGCCCTTGGCGGGTCAGGGGATTAATCTGATGTTGAGCATTGAGGCCGATTCTCTGGAGAAGGTGGGGGCGTTGACAGGAACCAAACTCATTGCTACCAAACCGCTTAAACTGGCAGGACGCTTTACTGCTGATGAAGAGAAGTACCATCTGGCTGAACTGCATCTCAGCATTGCAAAGTTCGAGGCTGAGGGAGAGGCTGCCTACCATTTTGCAGTTACTCCCGATAAACGACCAATGATCAGTGCGATCCTGCATGTCGGTGATCTGGATCTGCGTCAGCGGCAAGAGTCGAATCAGAAAGAAATTGAGAAAAAAAAGGCAGAGGCCAAGGAGGCAGGTGCAGGAGAGAGCGGTAAAGAGAAGGAGGACAAGGAATCCGGGCAGGAGAAAAATGAGCGTATTTTCCCCTCTGAACCACTGCCGTGGAAGACACTGAGAACCCTGGATGCTGATATTAAGATAACGGTGGACTCCTTGAAAACCCTGCAGCTCAATCTTGAAGACGTGGATTTTGGCTTGGGTTTGAAAAATGGCTTGCTGAGTCTGCATCCCATCCAGGCCAAGATTGGTGCAGGGACTCTGGCTGGCAATGCAATGCTTGATGCCCGACAATCCCCTGCGATCCTGATGGCAGACATCAGATTAACGGATGCCACCTTTCGTGACTTTGGCGGCAGGATTAACTCGCTCATTGATCTGGAGGGCAGCGGTGACTCCATTGCAGAGATCATGGCAGGTCTGGACGGTCAGGTCGAGTTTGATGTGCGCGATGCGACTTTGAAAACATCTGCGATGACCAAGTTTGGTACAAGTGTATTCAGTTCTATAAACCCCTTTGCCAAAGATGAGGAGGAGACAGAGCTGAAGTGTGCGATTGTTTTCTTTGACATTGAGGATGGCATTGCCGATGCCAGGCGGCGGATTGGTGCCCAGATGACGGATGTAACCTGGTTTGGCAACGGAACCGTCAATCTGATTACGGAAGAGATCAAATTTGGGATGAGTCCCAAGACCCGTAAGGGGATCGGCAGCATGGGTGGACTTGCCAAACTGGCACATCTTAACGGCACACTGGCGAATCCAAAAATTAATCTGAGTCAGAAGGATATGGCCATTAAGTATGGCAAGTATTCTGCAGCCCTGGCCACGGGTGGAATAACACTGCTGGCTGATATGCTGATCAGCAGGATCAGGGCAAACAAGGATATGTGTACGGTAATCCTTGAGGATCTGGAAGAGATTCAGGAAAAAGACCGTCAAACGAGAGGCAAAGAGGTTGAAAGTCTCGAAGACGGGAGAACCATGACAAGAGAAGAAAGGAAAACAGAAAAAAAGAAGAAGGCAAAGGCGAGAAAGGCCAAAAGGAATGCACTCCTTATGGAGTCGGAGAGGTATCTGTAGGGGATTTAAGCAGGGAGCCGTTTTATTTCCCTGCTTCTAAAAATACCGTCTCATACAGCCTCCGGTACCCAGTCAGGCTTGATTCATCCAGCCACCGCTCATAGGCCCCTCGATAGCGGTCAGTGGGACGCTGGGCCAGGAGT
>DAOVTM010000074.1 GCA_030633145.1 Desulfobulbaceae bacterium | reverse complement strand
CGCAATATCCGCTTTTCCGAGGGACAGGATCTGGACATCATGCAGAGCGTGCAGATTGAGGAGGTGATGATCACGGATCCGGTAACCATCTGTGAAGATGAACCGCTTGCAGTGTTGTACCGAAGGTTCCAGGAAACAAACCTGTTGGGCTTCCCGGTGGTGAACAGCCTGGGAAAGCTGACCGGTATTGTCACCCTGCAGGATCTGGAGCAGGTACTTAGACAGGATACGGTCTCCCTGCGCACTCTGAATGTGGATGACATCGCTGTCGGCAATCTGGTAACGGTGTATCCGGACGAGCCGATCTGGACAGCCATTCAAAAGATGGCACCCCGTGACCTGGCACGTTTGCCGGTGGTCAGCCGGGACGGCAAAGGAATCCTGAAAGGACTGGTCAGCCGCAGTGAAATTCTCCGAGCCTATGATGTGGGCATTATCCGCAAACAGCGGGGACGACTACTCAATGACCAGGCTGTGCTGCGCAAGGCCGCCTATAATGATTTCAGTGAATTTCGCATGGGAGCGCAAGCCGGGGCAATCGGCTGTCAGCTCAAGGATCTCTCCCTGCCCCGCATGATTAATGTGGTTTCTTATGAACGGGACGGCATTGTCCATATCCCGAAAGGGGATACCGTGTTTGCAGCCAGTGATATTATTATGATTTTTGGCAGGATTAAGGTTCTGGAAGAGACAAAAGAAATCTTTACGGGTAAGAAACTGCGAATGAACGCCAATGGAGGCGAATCACGCAAAAATACATAATGATTTCCCTGTTCCGTCGCTCGGGACGGGAACAGGGAAACGACGGGAACAGGGAAACTCCAAAGCAGACGACTCAGGCCAATGCCGTTTTGATCCGTTCCATAGCCTGAATGACATTCTCCCGTGAGTTAAAGGCGGACAAACGAATATATCCCTGACCGCATTTACCAAACCCTGCACCAGGTGTACACACCACCCCAGCCTCATTGAGCAGCATATCAAAGAAATCCCAAGAATCACGATCTCCCCAGATCCAGACATAGGGTGAGTTTGCGGCCCCGGCATAGTCAAAGCCCAATTCCTTTACTGCCCCGGCAATCAGATCTGCGTTTTCAAGATAGGAACTGACCAGTTCCTGCACCTGTCCCTTGCCTGCATCGGAATAGATTGCCTCTGCGGCTCGCTGTACCGGATAAGAGACCCCGTTGAACTTGGTGCAATGACGGCGGTTCCAGAGTGAATGAATGGGTTGCTTATTTCCTGCCGTATCCCAGGCCATGCACTCTTTGGGTACCACTGTATAGGCACAGCGGGTTCCAGTGAATCCGCCATTCTTGGAAAAAGAACGAAACTCAATGGCCACCTCTCTGGCACCTTCAATCTCATAGATAGAGTGGGGCAGTGCATCGTCGCGGATAAATGCCTCATAAGCGGCATCAAAGAGGATGACGGCCTTATTATCCCTGGCATAATCCACCCAGGTTTTGAGCTGCTCTTTGCTGGCCGTGGAACCGGTGGGGTTGTTGGGAAAACAGAGATAAATCAGGTCAACCGCCTCAGTTGGCAGATCCGGTACATAGTTATTCTCCCTGGTGGAATCCAGATAGACGATCCCCTGGAACCTGCCGTCTTCAAAGTTGCCGGTACGACCGGCCATGACATTGGTATCTATATAGACCGGATAGACTGGATCTGGAATGGCGATTTTGCTGTCAAGACTGAACAGTTCCTGGATATTGCCGGAATCACATTTTGCCCCGTCTGAGACAAAGATCTCATCTGCGTTGACCTCCGCACCCCTGGCCTGGAAGTCATTTTTTGCAATGGCCTCACGGAGAAAGGGGTAGCCCTGTTCCGGCCCGTAGCCTCGGAAACCGGTATCCGTCGCCATCTCATCCACGGCCTTGTGAAAGGCAGACACACAGGCCGCTGGCAAAGCCCTGGTTACATCGCCGATACCAAGTTTTATCACGTCCTTATCCGGGTTGGCATCCTCGAACTTCTTTACCCGGCCCGCAATATCGGAAAACAGGTAGGATGCCTGTAATTTCAGATAACTCTCATTTATTTTTAACATTTTTTTTGCTCTCTTTGTGTTTTTAATCAACGCCCTGCGGGCAGATTTTGTTTCAATTCTATGAATATCGGGTAACGCCCCGTCAACGTTTGAATTCAGCGGTTTGCGGGTTTAGGGCAACCAACTTGGATTAACCACAGAAGTAAATTAACACCAATGAACTTTGAAAAACCGCCGAGGCAGCAAATCAGCTGGAATAATTTGTTGGGCAATTTCAGTTAGATATTGACTCATAAAGACTTTGCTTAAATCTATTTTCATCTTCGTTGTTGTAAAAGGGCACTCCCACAAGTCTATATTTTTGCGTTTTCCGTTTAGTCTTAAATTCTATGGTTTTGCTCTCGAATTTTTCGGTTACTTCCCGTAAAAAATCCTGTTTCCACTTGTCATGCTCTTTTAGATGTTTTCCTTTAGGTTCGATAAAAACTTGATAAGTCAGCATATTTCCATCTTTCTCTTGCAGAAACAGTACAAAATCCGGTTCAAACGCCTTGCCATCAGAAAAGCTATAAATCTTGAAATGTCGTTCATTACGAACCAGGTATATCTCTTTATATTTCTTTTCCAAAGTTTCCAACTGCCTGTCCAGCATCCTGACAAATGCCTTTTCTTCGCTTGTGCCATAATTGGCATTGAAAACATACCAGCCTTTATCAGAAACAAAGGCCTCATCACCTTTGGCTCTCTCACTGCCATCAAGTAATTTCAAGGTTTTGTCATGGAAAACCGATGCCATGTCATTAGGTTTGAATTCAGTAGTCCCCTGATACTCCGTAATATTTTTTCTAATTTCTCCCTCAACTTGAGCAAGCAATCCGGTTAAGGCATCAATTTGCGCTCTATTTGACAAGCTGTAAATATCCGCTGAATCTCCTTGAAAAGTAATCCCCAAGCCGCCGAGATAATCCTTATCTTCTATAAATTGCCGAACTGATTTAACTTTGGAAAAATAGTGCTTAATGGATTTATAGGTAAAAAAATGGTTTCTTGAAATAGCCGTATTAACAATATGTCTTGGTATATCGATTACAGGTATATCCTTCCTGCCCGATTCGGCTACGGCGCTATTGTTACCGTTTCCGGTTAATAATGCCCCGGCACTACCCCGACCCGTAGCAATGTTGTGTACATAATCTCGTTGCTTAACTCCCATGTCAGCAAAAGACCTGACGTATTCATAATTATTCTTTACTCTTTCGTTAATATATAATAAGGCGTATTTATAAAAATCAGTGTCCTTGAACGATTGTTTCAGCTTTAATTCTCTCTCAACTTCCCGTTCATCCAACATACCTTCTTCAATCAATGCGGCACATAGTTCGGAAATATAGCGCGAATCATTGATGCTGTGATAATGAAGTTCCTCAAGAACCCGCATTTCATGTTCAAGGTCATTGTCAAATTTGCGGCGAAAGCGATCATTTGCTCCATTAGTTGTAAATGGAAAATATCTTGCGCCACGGCCAATTAATTGGGCTTCGGCAATTGTGGTTTTTCCCGGTTTGCCGGCTTTGGAATCACGGGTAGTATAACAACGGACAATATCAAACAGATTCAGGACATCCCAACCCTCATTCAATTTTTGTACTGCAAAAATAGCCCGGACACGGTTTTCATTATCTTCAAGCGTATTCAATAAGATTTGCTGGCTTTCTTTTTCCTTCTCCTCATTGACTGAGATGCAACGGCTTTCATCAAATTCCCTGCGTAACCTTTCTGCCAGTTGGTTTTGATTAATATGTTCATTAGCAAAAAAAAGAAAGGCTCTGCCGACAAGTGGAATATTTGATTTATTGCTAATTCGATCAATATCGTTTTCCGTAAGATTTTCTACCAACTTGTGAAAGTTAGCTTTGTTTTCTTGTGACTGGGCAATAGTTTTCTGTGCCTTGAACAAAATTACCGGTTTCAAGTTGATACGGTATTTTGCGGCAACTTCCTGTTTATATTGACTCAATACAAGAGCTTGGATAATGCGGTCATTTTCCTCAAAGTCCGCCTGTACTATATAAACATCCTTTGAATAGCCGTCATTACGGAATTGCCGCAGATCGTAACGATAGAGAACCTTATTTCTGTATTTTTCAACAATATTGTTGTGCGTGTAATCCAGTGTGGCGGTAAACTCCAAAAGCAGGTTATCTTCGTTCTGGTGAAAAATCCGCTCCACCGTGTTTTCCCAGCTTGCAAACATTTCCCGTTGTGCTTTGGTTCGGGTGTTTATATGATGGGCTTCATCTGCCAACAAGACTATTTTCTTGTCTTTGAAGTCTTCATAAGAAAGGGTGTTTTCTTTTTCTGTTGTTAAATTTGAGTGTAATTTTTGAATAGTCGTGAAACAAATATTAATATCCCTATCGTTTACGCCCTCGAAGTTCGCAACCGGTGTTATATCTGCTTGACTGGTTCCAAAGCGAATATTGTCAGCAAAAAGGAACTTGGACGACAGGACATTAAGAAAATTATCCTTTGTCTTTTCAATGATATTGGTGGAATTAACGAAAAACAAAAAGTTACGATAGCCTTTTTCAAACAGATGGAGGATTAGTCCAGCCATAATGAGGGTTTTGCCGCTGCCGGTCGCCATATTAAACATGAAATGCAACGGCCAATCCTTGCAGGGGAAATCATTATCAAGGCAGTGAAAGAAACGGGTGAATGCCTCTTCTTGATATGGTCTAAGTTTAAATTTTGAGTTCAGGTTGTCCGTGAGATACGCAGGAATTTCTTTTTTCAAGAATCCCATCTCGGAAACAGAATCCAACGTTTCATACAAAAACTTAGCAGTCATTGTACGCCTCTCCATAAAACGACTGATTCTTTTTTTTATCTTCCTTGCTGACTCCAAAATCTTCATCATCTATTTCTGAAAGATTGACATAGAGTTGATTCTTGTCCAGCAGTTCAACCAGTAGTTTCTTTTGCTTATCTAATCCTTTTACTTCATTGCCGATTTTGGAAAAATCATTTATCGCATCGTCCGGCATTTCGGGATTTACATACCAGTTGAGAAATGATTCTTCGGCAATATCTTTCCAAAGTGCCACAAGTTCTTTTGAGGTCTTAGCGGCCTGAATTTTGTTCATATATATTTCACCGTATTGCAATAGTTCGCAATAAATGAAATCCCCTCCTCCTTGCCAGTTAACAGATTTTGAAATGCCTCCCTGTTCTCCTGCAATAACTTTTTTTAATCGTGCCTCTGGCAAATCATGAATATAATCCATTTGCTCAACGAGAATATATTTTCGATTCATTTTATGAGCAACAGCACCGGTTGTGCCTGAACCTGCGTGAAAATCTAACACAATATCCCCTTCACAGGAACCAATAGCCAAAACACGTTGCAAAAGACGCTCTGGTTTAGGGGTAGTAAAATTATAATTTTCAATTACTTTTTTGATCTCCTTGTTTGCTTCATCATTATTTCCGGCATCTTGGTGTAGCCAAATTGTTGCAGGACGAACATTTCCCATATTTTTTAAATATTTCTTAACTCTTGGAACCGCTCTTCCATTTTTACCAAACCATATTCTATTGTCTTCTTCAAATTTCACCAATGCCTCTTGTGAATATCTTGGATAAGTTCCTCTTGGCGGTTGCCATCTTACACCATTCTTGAAAGTATAAGAAAAATTAACATTATTACCGCTTTTTGCGTGTAATGGTTGTGTCATCCAAGCGCCTTTGGGATCATTATCAGGATTTTTATATCGTTCATTTTGTTCTTTCGTTCGGGCGATCCCCTGTACTTTAAATGATAGCTTGTTTCTTGCTATAACTAAAACATGGTCATGATTATCTGAAAAATATTTTGCATCATTGGATATGGTATATTTTTTTTGCCAAACAATATTTGCCACGAAATTTTCACGTCCAAAGATATTATCACAAAGCACCTTTAAATAATGAGATTCATCATCATCAATATTTATCCAAATTGAACCATCCGATCTCAATAAATCTCTTGCTGCCTCCAACCTGTTTTGCATAAAAGTAAGCCAGCTCGAATGGTTAAAATTATCATTGTAACCAAAAGAATCATTGCCGGTATTATAAGGCGGATCAATGTAAATTAGCTTCACCTTGCCTCTGAACTGCTTCTTTAACGTATGCAGAGTTAACAGGTTATTTCCCTTGATAATCAAATTCTCCTTGATCGTCCCGCTCTCATCCCGCCTGATTTTAGTTACCTTCTGCTTTCCGTCAACTGTATATCGCTTCCAGTTGGTCAGCACCTTTGGGTCAAATAACCGGTTAATTTCATCTTGAGCCAGAATTTCATTAAAAAAGATTTCTTTTCTTTTTTCCTCTTCTCTGGTTTGCCCTCCTTCAAGCACACAATCTTTATACGGCCAGACAAGGGATACTTCTCCCCGTTCGCGTAGAAATTTACCCTCAATGTTCAAGCCGATTCTATTGCGAAAACGGGTATAGGAGTTGGCAAGGAAGTTTTTATCGGAAATGTACTTAATAAAAGTATTGATATTAAAAATCCAATGTCCTTCAATCTCATCAAAAAACTTGACTTTTATCTTAGGTTGTCCAAGCAACAACCTTACTAAATTATGATCAATTTTCCACGCACGATCAATGACCGCCGCTTTGACGAGTTCGCCTTCATCATCAACAAACCGCAAATCATCCTTTAGGATTTCGATTAGATTTTGATTGAATTTTTCAGACATTCATTTTTCCTTTAAGATAGTGGTATTTGTACGCCCAACTTCATATTTACCTGTTTAGGACAAGTTTTTACTCTCGTTCCCACGCAGCGCGTGGGAACGAGTAAAAAAGTGGGAATTCCTATGCTATTAAATTATTTTGTACACAGAAACTTTTGTACACAGAAACCAAGTATCCTCTTTATAATTTATGGTACTTCGCTTGACCTACTGGTTCCCACAGATGGAGTCTCGCAGGCTCGCTTACCTGGAGCATGGGTACGAGCCTAACAAGATTCCCATAACATTTAAAGAGGATACGAAACCAAATCAGGAAACTGCAACTTTCTGTTTCCTGGTTTTTGTACCCTGGTGCCTGTTTCACAACTCCACAGATACCCGCTCACTGAAATCATACCCATCCGTTGCAAGGTCATAATCCATTCTACCGGCCTGGAGATTGAATTTAGGTCCCTTGATATCAACATCCACCGGACTGATAAGCATCTTGCTGGTATCGTAATAGTGAAGGAGGTCAGTGTACATCTCCTCGTGTTGGACGGGTTTAATAATCACTACATTTTCTCTCAGGATCAGCTCCAGATCATCGAGCATATAGCTGCCGTCATTGCTGGTGATATCGATGGGAGATTCACCTTCTTCCCTGTATCTGGCATCAACTCCGATCATTCTGATTTCCCGGTCAGACTCACCGGTAAGGGCACGCTTACTCTTGATCGTCCAGGTGTGTTTACCGTTGCTGCTCAGGGTGATTGTGACATCGTCCATAATAAAATGCTGGCTCTGGCGGGTATATGCCTCGGCGGCATTGGCATCATAGCCACCCCTGGGAGCAAGAAAGGCTGCAACCTGTCCCTGCCAGAGCGGTGAGCTGATAATCAGGAAAAGGGGGATAATCCAGAGCAGATTGCTGGGATTTTTTATCATTTGATATAACCGGCAAGGATTCCAGCCAACAGCCCTCTGGCCTCAAGGATGAGGTCGCAGACCTCACGCACCGCACCATGACCTCCAGACTGAACGGTTGTGTAGTGTACCCGCTGCCTGACCTCAGCGACACCGTTGGCCGGGGCAAAAGAGCAGCCAACCTTGAGGAGGACAGGAAGGTCGAGCAGGTCGTCCCCCATATAAGCGGTCTGTACAGAGCTGAGTCCGGTATTGACAAGGATTTTCTGGTATGCGGAAACTTTGTCATGGTTGCCGGTGGAGAGGTGGGCAAAACCAAGCTCCCTGGCTCGCCTGGACACGGCCTCAGAGGTTCGGGCAGTAATTAAGCCAACAGCGACACCGGCATCCTGGAGGATACGCAGCCCGAAACCATCTTGGGTATTGAAACACTTGCTCTCAACATCGCCCTGTGCATAGATAATCGTGCCGTCGGTGAGAACGCCGTCAACATCCAGAAGCAGCAGTTCCACCTTTTTTGCCCTGGGAATGACGGATTTCCATGCCTGGCTCCGCTCAAGGGGTTTGTTCCGCGCCTCTGCCTGCTCCCGCAGGGCCTGGGTCAAGCCGCAGTCAGAGTATCCATTCGGGCCAGCCGGGCAGGATGGGTCAATCATTGGTGCCTCCGGTTACTGCCCTGCGCACCCGCAATAGATGTTTGAGAAGTTTTTCCACCTTATCCAGGGGGATAGAGTTGGGTCCATCGCAGAGGGCCTTGGCTGGATCAGGATGGACTTCCATAAACAGACCGTCAATCCCAGCGGCAATGGCGGCTCTGCTCAGGGTGGGAATAAATTGACGCTGCCCCCCGGAACTGCCGCCTTGACCACCTGGCAGCTGCACGGAATGGGTGGCATCAAAGACCACCGGGCAGCCAAAGGAGCGCATCACCGGCAGAGAGCGCATATCCACCACCAGGTTATTGTAACCAAAACAGCTACCCCGTTCGGTGAGGAGAAGATTCTTACAACCGGCAGTACGCAGCTTATCGACTGCGTGTTTCATATCCCAGGGAGAGACAAACTGACCCTTTTTCAAGTTCACGGTTCTGCCGGAATCTGCCACCGCAACCAGCAGGTCAGTCTGGCGGCAGAGAAAGGCAGGTATCTGAATAATGTCCAGGTACTCGGTGGCCATTGCTACCTGGTTGGTTTCGTGTACATCCGAAACCACTGGCACCCCGATCTCTTCCCGAATCCGCCCCAACTGGCGCAGCCCATTTTTCAGACCCGGCCCCCGGAACGAATCCAGAGAGGTGCGGTTAGCCTTATCAAAGGATGCCTTGAAGACGTAGGAAATTCCCAGTCCTTCGCAGATAGTTTTCATCTCACTGGCAATTTCCCAGCCCATATCACCAGATTCCAGGACACAGGGTCCGGCCAAAAGCAGCAATGGCTGATCCGGGCCGACAATGATACTCTTTCCGCCTGGGAGGGTGTTTATTTCTATATTTTCCATGTTTTTTTACCAGCTACTGCTGATTCTTGCCATCCAGGGCAGCCCGGATAAAATCCCGAAACAGGGGATGCGGCTGCATGGGCTTGGATTTAAACTCGGGATGAAACTGACAGCCCAGGAACCAGGGATGATCGGTAAGCTCGATGATCTCTACCAGGGTATTATCGGGTGAGGTGCCGCTGATCACCAGACCCGCCTCGGTCAGCTGTTCCCGGAACTTGTTATTAAACTCGTAACGGTGCCGATGCCGTTCGCTGATCTCTTCCTGCTGGTAGGCACCATGGGCAATACTGTTCTCAGCCAGGTGGCAGGGATAGGCACCCAGACGCAGGGTTCCACCCATGTCTGAATCCTCGTCCCGCACCTCGGTCTTGCCGCTGCGAAAATCATACCACTCCTTCATCAGATAGATAACTGGCGAAGGGGTGTCTGGATTAAACTCCACCGAATCAGCATCCGTAATCCCGGCAATGGCTCTGGCAAATTCCACAACTGCCAGCTGCATTCCCAGACAGATGCCGAAAAAAGGCACCTTATTTTCCCTGGCATAGCGAATGGCCTGAACCTTGCCTTCCATGCCCCGTTTGCCAAATCCGCCTGGCACCAGGATACCGTCACATTCGGTAAGGGCGGACATGGTATCGCCGCCTTCCAGCTCATCAGCGGCAATGTATTTCAAATCAACCCTGGCATTGGCGGCAATACCACCATGCACCAGGGATTCATGGAGGCTTTTGTATGCCTCCCGTAAATCCACATACTTGCCCGTAATACCGATGGTCACCGTATGTTTCGGATTTTTAATTCTATGCACCAGCTCCTGCCAGGGCTTGATATTGGGTGCTCCGGTCCAGATGCCGAGTTTCTCCAGGATGCGGTCGTCCAGCCCCTCTTCGTGGAGACAGAGCGGAACCTCATAGATGGTTTCTACATCAATGGCAGTGATCACCGATTGCGCTTCTACGTTACAGAACAGGGCGATTTTTTTCTTCAGGGATTGATCCAGGGGAACCTCGGTGCGACACATCAGGATATCCGGCTGAATACCCGAGGACAGCAGTCCCTTGACCGAGTGCTGGGTGGGCTTGGTCTTGATCTCTCCCGCACTCTTGATATACGGAACCAGGGTCAGGTGGATAAAGAGGGAATATTCCCGGCCAAGATCGGTACGCAACTGGCGGATGGCCTCGATAAAGGGCAGTCCCTCGATATCGCCCACAGTGCCGCCGATTTCAATAATCGCCACATCCACAGTGCCGTCCAGTTGAAGAATCGCCGCCTTGATCTCATCGGTGATATGGGGGATCATCTGCACGGTTCCACCCAGGTACTCTCCCCGCCGTTCCTTCATAATCACCGAGTAGTAAATACGCCCTGAGGTATAGTTGTTCTTCTGTGCCATGACCGCATTAGTATAGCGTTCATAATGACCCATATCCAGGTCGGTCTCGGCCCCATCGTCGGTCACAAAAACCTCACCATGCTGAAAGGGGTTCATGGTGCCGGGATCGACATTGATATAGGGGTCAAGCTTCTGAAAGGTGACCGTCATGCCCCGGCTTTCCAGCAAGGCACCGATGGATGCGGCTGCAAGCCCTTTGCCGAGCGAGGAAAGAACTCCGCCGGTGATAAATATAAATTTCGTTTTTTTGCTTGTCTGGGTATCCATTCAACAGTCCTTATCGAGTATGCGGGCAGCAAAGCGAATATTCACATACCGACCTATCCATCATTACGACCTTCTGGCTTCTGTCCACTGGTTTCTGTCCACTGATTTCTGTTTTTGATTTCTGCAACGGACATCATACCCCATCAAAGGCAAATTGACAACTACTGCCCGTTGGATTGGATATAATCGGATCAGTCATTTTCCGTCTTTGCACGACTGAACCTTGGAATGAGCATGGGTACCTTTCGGCAGTATTCCAGGTAGGCCAGACCCAGCTCCTGCTTCAGTTTTTTTTCTTCCAGCAGGGTGCCGATAACAAGATAGAGGGTCAGGATAATTTTCACACTCAGGGTAACGTCGGTGAGTGAACCCAGCCCCCAGAGAAAGGCCAGTCCGCCGCTGTACCAGGGGTGGCGCACATATCCCAAGACACCCTGGCTGGAAAAAGGTGTCTCTCTGTCCGGTTGGCCGCCGCAATAATCGCGCCACTGGCTGATGCCCAGAAAAAAATCAGTATCATAGATTTTCTTACCTGTGTAAAACAGGACAGCCGCATACAGCAGCAAACCTAGCTGAACCAGTCGCCAGGAGCCATGCCAGCTAAAAATCACCTCCTGGGGCAGGGAGTACTGGTACCAGAGGAGGGGGATCAGGCTGATGCAGGAAAAGAGGATATAGGCCAGCCGGTAGCTGCCCTGGAGGAAACCGCCCTTCTTCCGCACCCATCGGTTCACTGTGGCAGTGATCAGCAGACTGTGCAGGATACACCAGCATATCCAGAGCAGAACTAAGAGGGTCATAATATTTCTAAAATCTACCGGTAATGGTGCGCACTTAGCACCCTACACTGACGCTTCTACGATATTTCTGTAAGGTGCTAAGTGCGCACCAATCAGTACTGTTTGAAGAATTCCGTTAGCAGGGGCTGCAGTTTTTTTCTGGAAAATTTCACATTTTGCTGCTGATACATACGAAAACCGCTCCTGTGCTGCGCATTTTCCGGCAAACCCAAAGGCAGCAGAACGAGT
>DAOVTM010000420.1 GCA_030633145.1 Desulfobulbaceae bacterium | reverse complement strand
TACCAGTGCTCCATATTGGTTCATTTCGGACTGCGTAGCATATGCAGTTATATGTGAGCAGGCCGAAATGGGCAAAAATGGGGTGCTGGTGAACGTTTACATCTAGGCAATCCCACGGCAATGCTCAAACCCGCACAGTTGTCTGCCTTTGGACAGCAGAACCTGCCAGACCTGGGCATCTCTTGACCTGAAATTACCGGCACTGGACAACAGATAGTATTTCCACATTCGATAAAATCTCTCGTCATACTGTTCTTTCAACTCAGGGTAATGCGCGTCAAAGTTCTCAAACCAGCACATAAGGGTTCTGTCATAGTATGGACCTATATTGTGCATATCCTCTACGATAAACAACCTCTCAGTGGCCTTGCCAATCTGGGTAACTGATGGCAGCATTGCACCTGGAAAAATGTACTTGCTGAGCCAGGATCCTCCCTTTACCACGGAAAAATGTAAACCTATGGTGTGCAACAGAAAACACCCTTCATCTTTAAGGGCCTTGTGAACCACCTCCATATAGGTTCGGTAGTTCTTGTAGCCCACATGTTCAAACATCCCCAGCGAAACAACATGATCAAACTTTTCCTTGATATCCCGGTAATCCTGCAGTCGCAAATCTATGGGTAAATCACGACACATTTCCTGGCCATAGGCAATCTGCTCTTTGGAAACCGATATCCCAACTCCTTCCACACCATACTTTTCAGCTGCATACTTTAAAAAACCTCCCCATCCACAGCCGATGTCCAGAATTTTCTGGCCCTTTTGCAGATTGAGTTTTTTACAGACCAGATCCAGCTTGGCCTCCTGAGCCAGATCCAGATCGTCAGTATCGCGAAAATAGGCGCAGGTATAGATCATTCTCGGATCCAACATGGCACAATAAAGATCATTGCCGATATCAGAGTGTTTTTCTCCTACGATAAAGGCCTTGTCCTTAGCCTGGAAGTTAAACAACTTAGCCATCAAAATCCGCCAGGCCAGTCTCTTGTTTTTACGAAGTTTGTATCCCAGTCTGGCTCGCAGCAACTTGTTGATGGTTTCGTCCAGCTGATCCGATTCCCACCAGCCATCCATATAGGTCTCACCCATCTGCATGGAGGGATCCTTCAGAACTCTGGAATAGAAATTATCGTTTAGAACACGGATATCCCATGGGCGGGAGCCGTTGATCTCAATATCGGTTAGAGCCAGTAATTCTTCTATTAATTTTTGCTGTGAGGTCATTTATACTCCTTGCGGCTGACTCTTCACGATACTGACAGACTGCTCTGCGGCTACCGGCAGCTCCTCAAAACTGCCGCCAAGGGCAAGATGGAGATTCACCCGGTTAGCCAGACGCTTGCCGGCAATATCCATTTCCGCTATGCGGGACGCTATCCATGTGTTTTCAACCACCAGCACATCAAGCAAAGTAATTTGACCAATAGCATATTGCTCCCTGGTCTGGTCATACGCTTTTTTATTTTCAGTCACTTCAATCTGTAAAAACTCCTCACGTTTGAGGAGGTGCTCTTCAGCGGCCAGTAGACCCTCGACCTCTATAAAGGCAGTAAGGGCAGCCTGGGCATAGACTCCGATGGCCTCTTTCTGAGCACCACTTGCCCTTTCAACCTCTGCCGCAATGGCTCCCCCAGTATAAAGTGGAAGAAAAAAACCGGCAAAAAGACCGTATATGGCATCATTTACGGTATTTGCACCGAGGCCGGCGGAAAAGTTAAAACGTGGCAGATGAAGAAGATCCGCCTCTTTTTTCTTATAAAAGGCAGCAGCCACCAGGTGTTCGGCAGCAATGAGATCAGGCCTTCGCTCCAGTACCTCTGAGGGAATGCCTGCGGGAATGGGTGGAGGTACGGCGACAAGTTGTTCAGCTGTTTCAATATCCGCTGAGGGATACCGTCCTAACAACAGCTCCAGGCTGCGGAGGGCATTTTCAGATGCTGATAACGCAGCACGGGCATTATTTTCTGCAGATGCTGCAGCCCCGCGAGCCAGATGAACATCCCGCTCAGTTCCCTTGCCAATTTGCTGCCAAAGTACGGTGATTTCAACTTGTTTTTGCTTAAGTTTGACAACCTCTTCAGCAAACTGGTACTGGAACTTTGCCGTATTTGCCATGAACCAGCCATTGGCCACAGATGCTGCCAAAGACTGCCTGGCAAACTGATAATCAGCCTCTGTTGCCGCCGTTGCCTCTTCACTTCCGGCCACACCGGTACGAATACGGCCCCAGACATCGGCTTCCCAGGAAATCTGCACAGCGGCAGCGCTCCCCGACTGCTCCTCTCCTGATAATTGAAATTCATTATCCGCATACCCGCCGGCAGCACCGATTGCAGGTTTGAGATCAGCCTTTGCCCTACGAGTCAAAGCGTTGGCCTGATCAACCCTGGCCCGGGCAATGACAAGACCTGGATTTGCTGCCAGTGCCTCGTCTGTAAGCCGTGTCAAAACAGGGTCATTGAAACTTTTGATCCAGCCGGCATCCACCATACCCTGCTCGCTCATTGCAGCAAAGGTATCCGGTACCAGTTCCGCCATGGCCGTATACCTGGATGCGGCAGCCTCTTCATGGGTTGCCACCTGGTCTGCACAGCCATAGAGAAAAAGCATTGCGAGTCCTGAAGATACCCCGCTGACGATATACCTTATACTGGTATTCTTTTTCATATTTTGTTCACCTGATTAATTAATGAAAACGAATAAAATTACGCCAGCTTTCCATACGCAATAGAATTCTTCTCATAATCTGAATATGATGCCAGCGATGACTGTACAGGCTAACTACTGCAGAACTGCCCAGGGGAATATAAAACTCACTCATATCCTCTTCGAATGTCAAAAAAACCGGTATCAATCCTTCGGGCATATCATGCGAGAACGAGTACATCTGCCTGTTTGGAGAAAGTTCACCTTCAGCAAGGGCAGGTAACATTTTATCAACCTTGGCTTGAAACACTCTGCCTGGTATGCCGGGAAAAATCACCTCGGCTTCATTACCCACTTCAATATTCTGCATGGGCTCTTGACTGAAACCAGCTATAAACAGTTCTGAATCTTTGTTGACAAAGGTCATAACCGGCATAACAGGCAAAGGAACGGCAATCATACCGGGGCGCACCCTGACATGGGTGACAAAACCTGATCCAGGTGCCCGGACAACACAGCTGTCCAGGTTAAATTGAGCCGTTTCCAGTAAACCTTCAAGGCTCCCTACCTCTTTTATATACTGATCAACATCGAATTTGGCTCCACCAGCTAATCTGACAAGTTTACGGGTATCAGCCAGGCGCTGACGGGCAAAAACAAGTTGGGCGTTTAAATTATCGACTTTGCCCTGAAAAGGAACAGGATCAATTTTAAAGAGTATATCCCCCTCCTTTAAAGGAACATCGGTTTGTGCAACTATTTCAATCACCTTTCCACGAACATTGGAAACAATAGGCGTTGTGATAAAATAGCTTCTGGCGCTCTTGGATGCAGGGTGAAAATAGGCCATGGCGCCAAGCAAAGTTCCCAGCATTATCACAGCACCGAGAACCACTGTGGTTCCCGTCCACTTATTGAGAG
>DAOVTM010000394.1 GCA_030633145.1 Desulfobulbaceae bacterium | reverse complement strand
CTCCTGAAGAACATGGAGATCTTTGAACCCCTGCAGGATAATGATCTGCGTGATCTTTCCGCCATGCTCAAGCTGAAACGGTACGGGGCGCATAAGGTGATTATCCAAGAGGGGGATCGAGGCACCCACCTCTATATTATCCTCTCGGGTAACGTCGTGGTCGTGAAGGAGGACGGAGAGGTAGTCGCTGAGATGACCACAGGGCAGATTTTTGGTGAGATGAGTCTGCTTTCCGGTGAACCCACATATCCCTCTGTTCATTCCGCTTCAGAGGTACAGGTGGCAACACTCAATGCCAAGGATTTTAAGCATGTCCTGAATAAGTATCCAATTCTGCAAATATTTTTCTATCGTCTCCTGGTGAATCGCGCCCAGGTGAACTCCATGCGTTCCGGCAAGATCAGTTCTGGAATGAGTGGTGATCTGGCCGATATTAATGCGGTAGAACTGTTTCAGTTGATCAACTCCGGCGGTAAGACCGGGACTGTGGAGTTTGTTTTTTCCAGCAGCCGAGCCTCAGTGCTGTTTAACGAGGGGGAGATTGTTGGTTCGGTCTATGATCAAGAAGAGGGCAAAGAGGCGGTTTTTTCCCTGCTCTCCAAAGTAAAAGGAACCTTTACCTACACCACCGGCCTCTCGGATGAAGAAATGAAACAGCAGGTTCTGGGCGGCTTCATGGGCATTATTATGGAGGGAATCCGTCGGGTTGACGAGGCTATGGATGAAGAGGATGCCGGTTAATTAGTAGTTTTCAGTTAGTAGTTTTTTCTCTTCTCATACTCTTTCCATAGTTCCATTCCCTGGACTGATTTGCTCTGACATTGCTGGCTGATCCGCAGTGTTCTCTGCTCCGGCGGCATGGCGATCTCTTTGTAGATAAGGGCATCATCAAAGCCGATTGCTGCCGCATCATCCCTGGATGCACCATAGGTAAGGCTGGTTATCCTGGCCCAATAGATCGCTGCCAGACACATGGGGCAGGGTTCGCAGTTGACATAGATTGCAGCCCCTTCCAGCCAGTAACTGCCGATATTGGCGCAGGCATTCCTGATAGCTGTTATTTCGGCGTGGGCAGTGGGATCAAGGCTGACCAGAACCCGGTTCCATCCCCTGCCGATGATGGTTCCATCCCGGACTATAAGCGCACCAAAAGGGCCGCCGTCCCCTTTTTTCATCCCGGTTTTTGCCAGCCGTATGGCCTCTTCCATGTATTTTTCAGTATCCATTTTTACTACATTTTCCTTATATTTTCTTAAAAATCAAACAGGCATTTGTTCCGCCAAAGCCGTAGCTGTTGGATAAAACAGTGGTCAGCTTTTCCTCTCTGCTTTCCCTGACAATATTCATTGTCTCAGCTTCAGGTTCCAGTCGGTCAATATTGGCAGTTCCGGCGATAAAGTCATGGTTCAGCATCAAGAGACTGTAAATCGCCTCATGTACCCCTGCTGCGCCCAGGGAATGGCCTGATAACGACTTTGTCGCACTGATGAAGGGGATTTTACTGCCAAAGACCTCCTGAATCGCCTGCAGCTCAACCAGGTCACCAATGGGAGTGGAAGTTCCATGGGCGTTGATATAGTTAATCGGAACATCCGCCATATCCATGGCCATTCTGATGCAGCGAACAGCACCCTCGCCGGACGGACTCACCATTTCGTGTCCGTCGGCTGTGGCTCCGTAGCCGATAAGCTCGCCATAGATGGTTGCATCCCGCCTGCGGGCATGTTCCAACTCTTCCACAACCACCAGCCCGGCACCGTTGGCAACCACAAAACCATCCCGGTCAACATCATAAGGCCGGGAGGCACGTTCAGGGGTTGCATTGAATTTGGTTGACAAGGCTCCCATGGAATCAAACATTGAAGTCTGGGTCCAGTGTTCCTCATCACTGCCCCCGGCAAAGACAATGTCCTGTTTCCCCAGCTGGATCTGCTCCATGGCCGCACCTATGCAGTGTGCGCCGGTGGCACAGGCTGATGAGATGGAGTAACAGGTTCCCTTGATTCTGAAAGGTGCGGTCAGGCCAGCAGAAACCGTGCTGGACATGGTTCGGGGTACCATAAATGGACTGAGGCGACGCAGCCCCCGCGCCCGCATGACATCAGCAGTGGCAACAACATTTTCCGCTGAGGTGCCGCCGGAACCGATGATCAGGCCGGTTCGGGGCGAGGAGACCTCTTCCTCTGCCAACCCTGCATCTTTTATGGCTTGATCCATGGCAATCCAGCCATACGCTGCCGCTTCTCCCATGAAACGGAGGACTTTGCGATCAACATGTTCTTTGATATTGATACGGGTAAAGGCACCGATACGGGCGCGCAGACCCAGCTCTTCGTACGGCGGGTGATAGCGGATACCGGATCTGCCCTCTTGCAACGACTCAAGAACTTCAGCCAGGCTGTCTCCAAGGGGCGAGACAATGCCCATTCCTGTTATCACGACTCTTCGCATGGTATTTTATCTATTCACTTCGATGGATAAGAAACGGAGCGCAGCTTTGACAGACCGGCATAACTTCCACGGTATTTATATTGATATGGGGTGGCGCCGCTGTGACCCAGTGGACAATCTCAGCAATATCATCACCGGTAATGGGTTCCGTACCCTGGTAAATTTCCTCGGCCTTGTCCCGGTTGCCATGGAGACGGATTATGGAAAATTCCGTCTCTGAGAGTCCCGGTTCAATATTGGTAACCCTGATCCCAGTTGCCACCAGGTCTGTGAGCAGATTATTACTGAACTGCTTGACAAATGCCTTGGAGGCACCGTAAACATTACCGCCTGGGTAGGGGTAAGTTCCTGCGACTGAACCCATGTTGACGATATGTCCCCGGTTCCGCACAACCATTGCGGGCAGGATTGCGCGGGTCAGGGTGATCAGCCCTTTGATGTTGGTATCGACCATGGTCTCCCAGTCGTCAAGATCAGCCTGCTGAGCCGGGGTTACTCCCAGGGCAAGACCGGCGTTGTTGAGCAGGACATCAATATCTTGAAAATCTTCGGGCAGTCCGGCAACCATGGACTCGACTGCAGCCCGCTCCCGAACATCCATGACAACCTGATGAAAGGGAGTGTCCGGGAATTCGTCTGCAAGGGACTGGAGCCGCTCTGCGCGGCGGCCACAGGCGATGATCCGCCACCCTTCACGGGCAAAGCGACGGGCGCAGGCACGACCGAAACCCGAGGTGGCACCGGTGATAAGTATTGTTTTCATGGGCTATAAATAGATTCTTTATGATATGGAATTGATTTTCATTTCGTTTTGTCTTACCATAACAGAAAATAAAGTAATAGAAAAGCAGGTTTAATGTTGAAACATGAATTAAAAATGTTGAAACATGAATTAAAAAATGTAACATCCAAAATTACCCGTCAAGGCGGGTTCAACAAAACCGGAGAAGAAAATGTTACCAGAAAAGGTACTCAAGGCTTTAAATAACCAGATAAACGCTGAAATGTATTCAGGATACCTCTATCTATCCATGGAATCCTATTTTCAGTCTGTCAGTCTCAGTGGATTTGCGGCCTGGATGCGGGGTCAGGTACAGGAAGAGCTGTTTCACGGTATGAAATTCTATGATTACGTCAATGAGCGGGGCGGACGGGTAACCCTGGACTCTATTGACCGCCCGGACGCGGAGTGGAAAACTCCCCTGGACGCATTTGAACATATCCTCAAGCACGAGCAGATGGTCACTGTCATGGTCAATGAGCTGATGAGCCTGGCCGTGGAGGAACAGGACTATGCCACCACAATTTTCCTGCAATGGTTTGTCTCTGAACAGGTGGAGGAAGAGGCAACCGTAGGCGAAGTGGTCGATAAACTGCGTCTGATCAAAAATGAGTCCTCGGGCCTCTTTTTTCTTGATGCGGAACTGGGTAAGCGGGTATTCACCCTGCCGGAGGAGTAAATAGTTGACAGTTGACAGTTGATAGTTGATAGTTGATAGTTACCAGTAATACTATAACCATCTGTAGTGACTACACACTATCCATTATCAATTATCAACTATCAACTATAATCATGGGTACACGAAAGATAAAAAAACAGGTACTGAATCTCCTCTCCTCCAATGATCTTGCTTCAATAGAAGAACAGCTGGCTCAGTTGGATGCCAAAGAGGTGGTCAACGCCCT
>DAOVTM010000115.1 GCA_030633145.1 Desulfobulbaceae bacterium | reverse complement strand
GATTGAAATTACGATTTGTCCCGCGTTAAGTTGGTAGCCTGATATGACTCTCTCTCTGTATAATTATATCTTTATAATGCCAATTTTGAAAGCGATATTTCCCCCCTGAAAAAAAATTCTATCAAGGATGGGTAAGCTCAACGATGACGATTAATAAACACCTTCACTGATCAAAAATCACAAATAAAAAAGACCTTTCCGTCACCGGAAAGGCCTTTTTTACCAATACTATATACCGAAAAATGCTACCAAAGATTATCCCTTAAAATAACGCTTCAACAAACCGGCAAAGGCCATACCATGGCGAGCCTCATCCTTACACATCTCATGGACAGTGTCGTGGATGGCATCGTAACCCAGCTCTTTTGCCTTAACGGCAATGGCTTTCTTGCCCGCACAGGCACCATTCTCAGCGGCAACCCTGGCTCGAAGATTGGCCTCGGTGTTCTCTTCCACAACATCGCCGATCAGCTCGGCAAACTTGCAGGCATGCTCGGCTTCTTCCCAGGCAATGCGTTTATATGCCTCAGCGATCTCGGGATATCCTTCCCGATCCGCCATCCGGCTCATGGCCAGGTACATACCAACCTCGGTACACTCACCGTTAAAGTTGGCCTGCAGCCCTTCCATTATTTCCGGATCACAGTCCTTTGCCACGCCTACCACATGCTGATCCGCCCACTCAAGGGTATCACCAAGCATTTCAGTGAACTTGTCGGCAGAGGCACCGCAATGGGGACATTTTTCCGGAGCAGCATCGCCTTCATGGGTGTATCCGCACATGGTACAGGTAAACTTTTTCATTGTAATCTCCATACTTAATTGTTAGTTGACGAGTTATTACTACTTAATAAAAAGATATAGTATTACAATGTGCCATAAAAGTCAACTTATTTTTCATTGAAATGTCTCTTTTCCGCTCAATAATCACCTCTCTCACAAAAAAAAGAGCTTTCCATTCTAAAATCTCTATACAGTTCATTACACATCTGCTAAAATTAAAAATAGAGTTGCGCAAAGCAATAAAGACTTTCCCTTGCTTTTCACCCTTTATTGAGGAAATCTAAACCGGTCAACCATGGGTACGGATCGCATACAGAGAAAATCACTTCTCGCCTGGAGCATTGGTACGTTTGTCTTCTGGACCTTGCTTATAAGCGGATTTTTCTTTTTTTTCCAAAAGCATACCTGGGATGATGCCCTCATTACCGGAAGAGAAATAGGCATATCTTCTCTGCACAAAGACGCAATTCATCGATTTTGGAATGCCGGACATGGCGGTGTCTATGTGCCGGTCAGTAAGGAAACCCCGCCTAACCCCTATCTGAGCCATATCCCGGAACGGGACATCACCACCCCATCCGGTAAAAAGCTGACCCTCATGAACCCGGCCTACATGACCCGGCAGGTTTACGCCCTGGAAAAAGAAAAATATGGTGTCCAGAGCCATATCACCAGCCTGAACACAATTCGACCGGAAAACGCTGCTGATGCATGGGAAAGCAAGGCTCTGGAACGGTTTGAAGAGGGAGAAAGCGAGGTTGTGGAACTGTTCTACAAGGATGACGTTCCCTATATGCGTCTCATGACCTCTCTGACCGTGCAAAAAAGCTGTCTGAAATGTCACGCATCTCAGGGATATAAAGAGGGTGATATTCGCGGCGGCATCAGTGTTGTGATTCCCATGCAAAATATTGTATTCACACACAATAATCATTTTAAGAGAGCACTGCTCTTTAACCTGTTCATCTATTTTTCAGGCGTGTTGTTTCTGATCATCTATTATTGCCAGACCCGCAGCCAGTTGGCTGTTCGGGCCGTAGCTGAAAAAAAACTCAGGGATCAGGGCAACTATCTGCAGGGGATTATTGATAACATCTCGGACGGCATCGCGGTCTTTGCGGCGGATAATAAGGGAGAAGATTTTACCTATAAGTCCATCAATCCCAAAGGGCTTACCATTTCCCGCCTGCCCGAAGAAGCGATAGTCGGCAAAAAAATCAGCGCGGTCTTTCCCGAAGTCAGGCAGCATGGACTCTCTGATGCCTTACAGCGGGTGTGGACAACAGGTCTGCCTGAACGGCTTCCCCTGACCCTCTATTCAGATGCACGGATTACCCAGTGGATGAAAAATTCGCTCTTTAAACTGCCCACCGGTGAAGTAGTGGTCGTCTATGAGGATCTGACCGAGTTCAAACGACTTGAGGAAGAACTTTCCCAGGCTCAGAAGCTGGAAGCAATCGGCACCCTGGCAGGAGGAATTGCCCATGATTTCAATAACATCCTCTCCGTCATCCTCGGCTATGCGGAAATAGCCAGCATGAGTCTGCCCGAAGACAGCCCGGCCAGGGAGGATGTAGAACAGGTCATCACAGCAGCGGAACGGGCCACCGACCTTGTCAAACAAATCCTCACCTTCAGCCGCAAGTCTGACCATGAAAAACAACCCCTGAGGATATACCTGGTGGTCAAGGAGGCAGTCAAGATGATGCGTTCCTCCCTGCCCTCTACCCTTGATATCACCACTGACATTAATCCTGACAGCGGCCTGGTTCTCGCTGACCCCATCCACATCCATCAGATCGTCATCAACCTCTGTACCAATGCAGCCCAGGCCATCGGCAGCCGACAGGGCAAAGTTGAGATAGCCTTATACCGGACAACGCTGAACAAAGAACAGGTTGCGTTGGAAAAGGACGCTGTTGCTGGACCCTATATTGTTCTGTCGGTAAAGGATAATGGAATGGGAATGGATGAGAACACCCTGTCACAGATCTTTGATCCCTATTTCACCACCAAGGAGTACGGTAAAGGAACCGGGCTTGGCCTGGCTGTAACCCGAGGTTCGGTGAAAGAATGTAACGGTTTTATACAAGTAGAAAGCAGCCCTGAAATTGGAACCCACTTTCAAATATTCCTGCCCGCCCTGGCCGCAACAGTAACTGGAGAAGAGATCGTTGCAGAGGCACCGCCCAGCGGCGGCAGTGAACGAATTTTAGTAGTGGATGATGAACCGGCAATAACCGATATCAGCAACTCAATCCTGACCAGTCTCGGTTATACCGTGACCACGGCAAACAGCAGTCTGGAGGCTCTTGAACGCTTCCGGCAGAATCCAACCGGCTTTGATCTGGTTCTTACCGACCTGACCATGCCTGGGCTGACCGGGATAGAACTTGCCGAAATCATGCTCAGGGAGAATACGGAAATCCCGATCATACTCTGCAGCGGCTTCTCGGAGAGTATCTCCAGAGAGGAGGTTCTCGGCATGGGAATCAGGAAATTTATCGCAAAACCCCTGGATCGGCGCACCCTGGCAAAAGTTGTCAGAACGGTGCTGGATGATTAGGAATCTTCCTGCTCCTCTTCTCCAGCCGGGAGATCAATGGTAATGGTTGTACCCCTGCCCGGTGCGGAGTCCACAGCAACACAACCGTTATGATGGCCGATAATAGCGGCAACCAGGGCAAGCCCCAACCCCATTCCCTGCATTACCCCCCTTGTCCTGCCTGAAAAATAGGGGTCAAATACCCTGGGCAGATCCTCTTCCGAAATACCGGAGCCTTCATCGGTAATGGTCAGCCTGACAAAGCGTCCCCCTGCTCCATTAATATGATTGTCGGTTGAGATAAGCACATTCTCGCCCCGTATCCATATCCCGCCCCCCTCGGGCATAGACTCAAAGGAGTTGCTTAATATTTCATACAGACACTGACTGATCTGATCAAAATTGGCCAGAACTATCCACAGGTCGTCTGGCAGCTCAATATTGCAATCAACCCGTTCCTCATCACAGACAAACCTGGCCGCCATCTTTACCAGGGGATGCAGATCCAACAGCTGCGGAACAGCCTCATTATAACTGGAAAAGGCGAGAAATTTCCTGGTGAGTTCCCTGGCGGCCATAACTCCGCTGACAGCCTTTTCCAGGAACCGGCTTGAGGAATGCTGTTCTGGAAGACCCATGGCGGCAAGCTCAACATTGCCGATAATCCCCATCAGAAGGTTGTTAAAATCATGGGCAACACCACCGGCCATAACTGCCACCATCTCCAGCTTTTGGGTTCGCAGCAGCTCGCGTTCAATTTCTTTCCTGTGGGTGATATCAATATCATACTTAATCATCTGAGTGACACGCCCCTGGCTGTCAAGCACCGGATACCCGTGTACCTCAACATCCCTTTCTTGACCATTGACGGTAATATGGCAGTCTTCAAAAACAACCGGCTCTGATGTGGCGCGTACCCTGTCCAGGGGACAGGGAGTCCCTTCATCAGCACAGGGATGGGGATATTCTCGGGAAAGCTGATGACAGCACATGGCCTCTCCGGCATCATCGTGCCAGTTACCTGCGGCAATATTGGCACCTACAATCCGATATGTTTCAATATCAATGATATAAAAGGGATGGGGCAGGGCATTAATGACCGTGCCGAGAAAGGTATTCTGCTTATCCAGGGCATCCCGTTGATCTGCCAGCTCAGCCATGGCCCGCTCATTTTCCCGGGCCAGCTGCCATTTTCTTGCCAGGGCTGCTGCTGACTGACGAATCTCGATGGCTTCAAACGGTTTTTTTAAAACCAGGAGATTATCACTGCGGATCACGGTCTCCTGAAAGTCCTGCCAGGAATAATCCGAATAGGCTGTGATAATAACATATTGTAATTGATCGTCTTCCCGCTGCATCTTGCGGATGGTTTCTACCCCGTCCAGGCCGGGCGGAATCCTGATATCGACATAGACCAGGGCATAGGGTCGGCTCTCCTCTCTGGCTCGGCGCACCATTGCCACCCCCTCCTCACCCTGCAAGGCTGAATCTATTTCCCACTCTATATCCATTGCAAAGTCTGTATGTCCGCTCTCACCGGTGATCTCCTCCACCAGCTCTTCCAGGGCAGAGGTGTCCCGCTCCGGGAGAAGGATTGTTTTTATATCCTCATGGATGGCCTTATTATCATCAACAATCAAGATGCGTTTTTTTTCACTCATACTATTTCTCCAGCCGACTATTGCCTAATTTCAATGGTTAGCACTGCGCACCCCTACCCACTCTACCTGTAGGGTGCGCTGTGCTAACCTTTTGAGTAATCAATTTATTCATCACTTATCGGTAACCTGAGACGAAAAATAGCCCCCTTTCCCTTACCCCGGCTTTCACCAGTCAGTGTTCCGCCCATTCCCTTAACCAGATTAGCGGAGTTGTGGAGGCCGAATCCATGCCCCTCTTTCCTGGTACTAAAGCCGAAGACAAAGATTTCGGGCAGGTCTTTGCTTTGTATTCCTTTCCCGTTATCCTCCACCTCCAGTACCAGTTGATGGTTGGACTGAAAGAGGCGCAACCGTATTTTTTTATCCATGGCAGGATTACTCAGCCCAATCTCATCCAGAGCCTCTACTGCATTACTGACAAGGTTGGTGACAACCTGCAGAATTTTATGCCTGTCCCCACGGATGACCGGGAACGACCCGTAATCACGTTCTACCTCTATCCGGCTTGATTCTAACTGTCGGGCAAAGAGTTGTAAACACTCTTCCAGCAAACCCGCCGGATCCAGAGCTTCCAGGAAGCTGACATTGGTAGTCAGATCCTGCTGGGTGCGAATAATTTCTCCTATCAATGCTATATTGCCTCGCTGCCGGTTGATCTCAGCCAGCAGTTTTGCCCGCTCTTCACTTAGCTGCTCCGCAAGCCGGGAAAGATAGTCCACGATCTTCACTGCCCTGGGATCGTCGCCAAAAAATGAGGCAAGGTCAGGACGATGCTCATTAAGGATGCGCACAACCCCGTCCATGCTAGCGGAGCTGCTCCTGCTCACCATTTCAAAAACAGACTCACAGCAAACCGACACCGAGTTAAGGGTATTGCCCACATTATGCAACACCTCGGTCGCGACTTCCGCCTTGCCGGCCAGGCGGGAGGTATCCACCAGGACGGCCACGGTGCGGGCATGTTCTATGGCCTGGGCGCACACATCGGCAACATTAATCGCAACATTGAGATAATAGTGAATATAGCGAGGCAGGGAAACCCGCTCTATACAAAGAATCGCCGTTGCCCTGCTCCCCCTGCCCAGGCGGAGAAAAAAACCGTCTTCCCGGCTGTTGAGCAGATACTGTTTACCGGTGTTGGAGTGAAACCGGTTGAGTTCTTCCAGCTCATTATCGCTTAAACTGATCTCATCAAGCTGGAGTTCAGACTGCTGCACCCTCCAATATCTCACCCTTTGCGGAGCCAGCAGCATGGTGAAGAGGTCAATAATGCGATCCCTGACCCCGGTTTCAGAATTATCACTGGTGATCCGACCCAGTAGATCAAGGGCCATGGCCAGATCCGCACTCTGGCGGACGGCCTGTTCTTTTTCCTCTTTTTGCTCACATAGCTGTCTGCGGTGTTGATGCCTGGTGACGGTCTTTGCCAGCAGGAGACGGTGATAATCAAGCCCAATGGGCAGCGACTTCCCAGGTAGCTGGAGAAAGGTGGAAAAGGCAGCAAGATTACGGTCGGCATTCCCATCAACTCCTGTATCAAGGAGGAACAGGTGCTGACATGATTCCCTGAAAAACGCAACAGCCGTGTCCCGGTCAAAGCCCCACTCCCTGATATGGTGCTGCCAGTTCGCCAGCCAGCCAGGGGTCAACAGATAGGCTCCCTCCTGCTGCAATCCGTTGACCAGGGTCGGGGAACAGAGCTGATAAAAGCATTGTTCGCACCGGTTGACAGCGCAATGGTCATTCCCGGTAACAGGATTATCCAATCCCTGCAAACAGAAACTGCCAAACAGTTCCACCCGCTCTGCCTTGACTGTATCGAGCAGCAGTTCCTCAGCGCAAATCACAGGGCGACCGCAGCGAGCCGGAAAGGAGCGCAGCTCCAGCCCGGAAAACCCCTCAGCCGCCACTGCTGCCTTCATTTCAGGCATGAGGTAGGCACAGGTCATCAGGCACAGCGACGGACCACTGTCTTCAGCCTGCAAGTGGATATCGCCCCCATTTGCGCACAGCGGCTGCAATCGACAGCAGGGTTTCTTCCTGCACCTGGCAGGGGATTTCCCCATGATTATCCGAGAGAATGAAGCCGCCGCCAGATGCTGCGTCTTGAATGGCCTGCCTGACCCGTTCTTCAGCCTGCTGCGCAGTCCAGCGACGCATCTCAATACCATTGAGATTTCCCAGGATCGAGATTTTTCCCTGGCAGGCCTCCTTGACCAAGGCCAGATCTTCCATGGAACTGGCACTGATCACTGCGCTGCCGGTTTCCGCAACATCATCAATGATCGACAGGCAATTTCCAGAGGCAAGATGGGTGGCAACCGGGCCGTTGATCTGGCTGATGACCTCATTTGCTATCATCTTTCCGGTATCCAGATACATGTCCCGGGCGGTCATGGTGGGCGAGGAGATGGGATCAAAATAGCAGATTGCGGTTGCCCCGGCTTTGAGCTGGGCATTGGCCCAGGTTGTACAAAATTCGCTATTGACCCGCATCAGCTCTGCAAACAGTTCAGGGGAATCGTACATAAGTTCAATATAGGCGGGAAAACCCATCTGCATGACCGGCAGAGAAAAAGGCGACATCACCACCCCAATGATGGGGACAGCATCAGCAACCTCCTGTTTGAGCATCCTGATGGCCTGCAACACCTTGAAGAGACAGGGGGTATCGTCCACCACCGGAGCCACCAGCCCGTCAATATCCGAGGGAGTGACAATAATCGGAATACCCGAATTGGGAGGACCGTCCTCAAAATAAAGCACCTCGCCGCCAAAGGCCTCCACCTCCAGGGGGGCGTAGAAAAATGGAAAGAGACAGTCGTGACGATACTTTTTCAGCATCAGCAACTGCCCTTCCACTACATGCTCGGCCTTGGAAAAATACTCCTCAATGGAGCAGCCAAGTTCTGCGGCCCCGTGCATGGTGAGGAGGAGAAAGAGGGGTACCCGATCCGGTTCCTTATGGGAGAGGGTGGTCAAAACACGTTCCATGGATGTCATTGTTTCAGGCATAATTTCAGGCATGACGCACCTCCATATACCCCTTTACCAGTCTGACCGCTTCTGCGGCATCGCCTCCCATTCCGTCCGCTCCGACCTCCTGCCAGAGGACGGAATCAAAACGAAAGGGTGCCCCTCCCACGATAATCTTTGCCTTTGAGCCGCACTCCTCTAATCCCTGCCGCACCTCTTTGACCTGCAGGGCAGAACGGAGCATCAGGGTGGATATGAGAATAAAACGGACAGAGTCAGCACAGACCCGCTGCACCAGTTCCGGCACTGTAAGTCGTCCGTAATCCTCCAGCTCATAACCGCTGGCACGGAGGGCGGAATAGACGATTATTTTGCCCAGGGAGTGGTAGTCGTCCAGCAGGGCAATGGCCATTTTTGGCTGGCTGGTTCGCTCCGAGCTTGAAGGGGGCAGGAAACGATCCACAAGCTCTTCGCACATCCGCCCGGCCATATACACCTGAGCCAGGGCCACGGTTCCCTCTTCCCAGCCCCTGCCGATTTTCTCCAGAGCGGGAACGACTAACCGGTCAACGACCTGCAGGGAGCCAGCCTGGTTTCTGGCCTGTTCCATTGTTCTGTCCACTGCCAGCCTGTCCAGTGCCAGCAGGTTGGCGGTAAAGGCTTCAACGCCCTTGTCCGATATTATCCGTTCCATAGATGCCTCTGCTTTCAATTGCTGAATAATGATGAAATACTCTCAGAGTTTGTTTATCTTATCACAAACCATTTTTTTTGTTAAAGAATTGTTTTTACAATCTCACAATTATAATTTGTTTTTTTGCAGGAGCAGTGGTTTAATTGGTGCGCGCAGCGTTCCTTTTGAGTATCAATTCAATGCGAAAAACTATAGACTGCAACCGTACAACAAACAACAGACAACCTCCCATGAAACCATCACCTCCACATACATTCAGAGGCAGGATCGTCTATTTTTGCATAGACAATCTACCCGGATTTTTCTTTATACTTGGCCTGATTATTGTTGCCATGCTCCTCGGCCAGTGCATCAAAGGAAAAAAGGCCGCTCTTGAAGAGCAGATCAAGTCTGCCGCCACTAACGAGACCCAGCCAGTCAACGTGGTCACCCTAACCCTTACTCCAAGCACCATGGTCGATAAGATCAATCTGCCCGGCATAGTGCAACCATGGATTCAGCTGGAACTGATGACCCAGGTAAGGGGAACGGTTAAGGAACTCTTTATCAGCGAAGGCGATCCGGTTACAAAGGGACAGCCCATTGCCGGGATTGAGAGCGAGGATTACCGCATAGCCCTGGATTCAGTCCAGGCCAGCTATAAACTGGCTCAAGCCAATTTTTCCCGCAACAAGACCCTTCACAAAAGAGGGGTCTCGCCCCAGGCAAACCTGGACGAGCAGCGAACCTTGCTTCGCCTGGCCAGTGCGGCAGTGCAGGAGGCGGAGCTGAACCTCTCCCGCTGTCAAATCACAGCCCCCATGTCCGGGGTGGTCAGCCGGTTGGATGCCAAGATCGGCCTCCTCCTTAATCATGGTGATCCGGTGGGAGAAATCTTGCAGCTTGAGCGGGTCAAGGGGGTGGTGGGAATTCCTGAGTCGGACATCATTGCAGTCAAAGAACTCCAGGAAGTTATGGTCTCCATCCAGGCTCTGGATAACGAGAAGATGACTGCGCCCATCCATTATATAGCCCCGTCCCCCACCTCCCAGGCTCATGTGTATGAGCTGCAACTGACCTTGGAGAACCGGGACAGACGCATCCTGCCGGGTATGTTTCTCCGGGCCGACATTGTCAAACGAGTTGACACAAAGGCCATTGGAGTTCCCCTGTACGCCATTATTTCTCGAAATGATGAACAGTATGTCTATGTTGAGGAGGACGGGATTGCCCGTAAACAAGTCGTCACCTCCGGCTATCTCCAGGGCTGGCTGGTACAGATCACCAGCGGTCTGACAGCCAGACAGCAGGTCATTGTCAAAGGACATCGCAGTGTTGAGGATGGTCAGACGGTGAAGGTCATCAAGACCCTGGCCGACATGAAAGAACAGGGAGAACTGCTGCCGTGATTATATCTGATTACGCAGTAAACAAGAACATTTC
>DAOVTM010000095.1 GCA_030633145.1 Desulfobulbaceae bacterium | reverse complement strand
TTTTACTATTTAGACACACATAGTGAAAATTATAAAAATGGTCATTTATAGAAAATTTACCAAAATATCAATCTGCTCTATCGTGTTAATTTTATGTGATAATTTTGTCAACATTTAAAATTCGAAAACTTGAGTATATACCAAGGAGAAGAATATGGCTGAAATACTGGCACTGGATGATGTCCGGGATGCGACCATCCTCATCGGCAAGATCCTGAGTAAAAAAGGGCATACTGTCCACAGCTTTACCGAGGAAGACGAGGCAATCAACTTTGCTAAAGAAAACAAAATTGATCTTGCCATCCTGGACATCAAGCTGAAAAAAATGAGCGGGGTAGAGGTGCTGGCTATGCTCAAGCAGTCCACCCCGGACATGCACGCCATCATGCTTACCGGGTATCCAACGGTTGAAACGGCGCGGGAAGCCATCAGCCTTGGTGCGGACGAATACTGTGTAAAACCCATTGATCGTAATGAGCTGGAAGAAAAAGTTGAAACTGTGCTGAAAAACAAAAGCGGAAAAGGCAGCATAACGATTTAGGAACCAGAACAAAAAAACAACAAACAGAATTAAGTAAAGGAGAAAAGCATGGACATTAAGGCGATGAACCTGGCAAGGGCAAAGCTCTATCAATTCCTGTCTGTCATGTATCAGGATGAGATCCCGCTGTGGATGGTTGAAAAGATGATCAACAGCGAGTTTATGGATCATATCATAAAATTGCAGGAAGTATGCACCATCCAGGACTTCTGTTCCGGTCTGGCAAAAATTACCCACGGTCTCAAGGGGGCACCCGCCCAGGAGATCTTCAATGAACTGCGCTATGAATATGCTGATTTATTCTTAAATGCAGGCAAAAACCCGGCCTTCCCTTATGAGTCCTGTTACACGACCCGTGAGCCGCTGGTAATGCAGGCTCCGGTTGTCGAAATGCGCGCAGCTTTAAACAAGGCCGGGATGATGAAACATCCTGACTATAAAGACCTTGAAGATCATATTGCCGTAGAGCTGGAATTCATGCGCCATCTGGCAGAAAAAGCAGCCTACAAGGGTGGCAAACAGGAAGAGCAGTTTGATTTCCTCCGTGACCATCTTATGGGCTGGACCGTTGAATTCTGCGCTGTTCTTACCAATGCCGCTAAAACCGGTTTTTATCACGGTCTGGCACAGATTACCATGAGTCTTCTCTTTAACGAGCGGATGTTTTCTTTCTCCCAGCAGTCTGAACAGGCCACCAATGATGCCTATATTTATACCCTGAATCACATGAGTTCGGCAATTGCCGCCCTTGATCTTGATGCTGAGTACTCGACCATTACCGAGGGAACAGTCAAGCCTGAAAAAGCAAAGGCTGTGAAATCACATTGCTTTATCTGCCTTGGTCTCTGTGGACAGACTATTAATGTAAAAGATAACATCATGACCAGTTGCAGAGGTCTGAAGGGTGATCCCAAGGGTGCCGGTCGTCTCTGTATCAAAGGCGCAAACGCCCATAAAAACACCTACAGTGCCTATCGTCTGAAGACACCGCTGATCAAGGAAAACGGCAGATTCCGCAAGGCAAGCTGGGATGAAGCCATGGCTCTGACTGTCGCAAAACTGAAAGAAATTGATCCGGTAGAGGTTGGTTTTCACCGGGGCAATGACTTTAACAACTGGTGTCACGAAGCGGTTATGTCTGCTTATGGCACGCCCAACAAGGTGACCCATCGCCAGATGTGTGATAATCCGGCGCGTATGGCCAATGAGAAGAACTATAGTGAAAAGCGTCCCTATATTGACTATGAAAACTCTGAATATATCATTCTCTTTGGTATGAACGAACTGGCAACCTCTGCCGGTCAGCGCAAGGTAACTGAACTCAAAAAAGCGGTTAAACGGGGCGCAAAACTGGTTGTTGTTGATCCCCGCCGCAGTGAGACCGCCAACATTGCCTCGGAATGGATTGCCATTAAACCGGGTACTGACGGTGCCTTTGCCATGGCCATGTGTTACGTGATTGTCAAAAATGAATTCTACAACAAGGAATTTGTTGCTGACTGGACCTACGGATTTGATGCCTTTAAAGCCCGCCTCATGGGTGACGAAGACGGCACTGCCCGCACACCTGAATGGGCTGCTGAAATCTGTGGTATCTCTGCCGGAACCATTGAGCGACTGGCGCATGAATTTGTTATTGCCGCTCCCAATGTAGGAGTGAACTCCTGGACCGGCGTTTCCCAGGGTGCTAACACCCTCCATGCCGTGCAGGCATTGATTGCGCTCAATGCGCTTGTGGGCAGCTTTGACGCACCTGGCGGGCCGGCACTGATCAAAAAATTCAAACTTGCCTCTCCCTGGGGCGATGACCAGACCAAGCCACCAAACAACGCTCCCAAGGTCAAGCTGGACAAAGGCCATCTCTGGAGCGGCTGGATTCCAGGCTATTTTGAGAAAGATGTGGATGAGGGCAAGCTTAAGGCCATGCTCTGCTATTTTGGTAACCCGGTCATGTCCTGCGGCAGCGAGCCATCTATAAAACGAGCCATTGAAAAACTGGACTTCTCCTGTTCCATTGACTGCTATATGTCCAACACCACAGAGTTGTGTGACGTGGTGCTGCCGGACTGTACTTATCTTGAGCAGAGCAGGATTGTGGCAGACTGGATGTATGAATCGTTTATCTCCCTGTTTCAGAAAGCTGTTGACCCCATGTACGAAAGCCGTTCTGTTGTTTCGATCTTCACGGATCTGGCAAAAGGACTTGGCTTTGGCGATTACTTCCCATGGAAGAATGAAGACGAATTCATGGAAAATCAGATGCGTAATCAGCCTATCTCTCTGGCAGAGCTGAAAGAGGTTGGCTTTCACATTACCGATGAGCATGAGTTCTATCAGTATAAACAGTGGGGTTCCATGAACCCGCCGTCTGAGTACGGCAGTTCTGGTAGTTCCAAAACCGGCAAGTACAACTTTATCAATCCCCTTGCTGAAGAAAACGGTGTTGACGGCCTGCCCGACTACAAGGAACCATGGGAAGACTGGCCTGAGTTGAAACCTGATGATGAGTTTCCGATGATCACTGGTTTCTTCCGGGTTCTTGAGCATGAGCATACCTCCACCTTCTGGAATCCAGCATTAATGAAGGCATGCGGCACCAATCCGATATGGATTAACTATGTGGATGCCAAAGAACTGGGCATTGCCGATGGCGACGATGTTATTATCACATCACCCTGGGCGGAAGTAAAGGCCAAGGCCAAGGTGACCTGGGGTATTCGTGAGGGTGTTCTGGCCGCCGCCGGTGGTTTTGGTCACAAGTACGGCCTTGAGGGGGATCCAAAATATCCTCAGTATAAGGGCTTTAACACCAATATACTTTTGCCACCCAACGTGGCATGTAAGTGGACTGCTACACCGCCGCTCAAGTATATTAAGACCAATATCCGTAAGGCGTAATCAGTATTGGTTCCGGGTCGGGCAGGTTTCGACCCGGATAGTATCTTATCAGGTGTCAGCTATCAGGTATCAACTCACAGCTATTCCTGACACCTGACAGCTAATCGCTCAATTTACAACGAATCAAGACATGGCAAAGCTTCCTGAACAGACAAGAGAACAGCGTTTTCTCAAGGTTTACCAGAAGGTAACCCGGCTGATCTCCATGGTTCTTGACCAGCAGCAGGTGATGGATACCATTGTCCGCAGCCTGCCGGAACAGTTGGACGTGGATGCCTGTACAATTCGCTTGTTAGAAAACTCCACCAACACCTTTGTCCTTGGCGCGGCGCATGGTTTGTCGCCGGAATATCTGTCCCGGGAATCCATAGATACGCGGGAAACCATGGAGATGATTAAATCAGGTTTTCCAGTTGCCAAGGTGGATGTGGACAAGGATCCAGCCTACAGTGACTCTGCGCTGAGCGAGGGAATAAAATCTGTTTTAACCCTGCCGATTCTCTTTCAGGATTCCATAATCGGTATTATGCGCCTGTTGACCAAGAGCAACCGGGTGTTCACCTCAGAAGAAATTTCCTTTTCCATGGCTCTGGCAGAACAGGTTGGTCTGGCGATATCCAATGGCCGTATGTTTAAGGAAATGGAAAGTCAGGTGGACTTCATGATTGAGGTTCAGGAGATCTCCAGGCTGGTCAACTCCACCTTGGATCTGGATACGGTTCTCAAGACCATTGTCAAGCGAGTTCCCTTGAGGATGGAGGCCGAAGCCTGTACTATCCGCCTGCTTAATCCTCAGACCAACCAGTTGGAACTGGTGGCCTCAGATGGTTTATCTGAGACCTATCTCAAACGCGGCAGGATTGAAAACGAAAAAAATGTCGTCATGGTTTTATCCGGTGAGCCGGTTGCCATTTACGACGTGTCCAGCGATGACCGGGTTCGCTACAAAAAGTATATGCAGGAAGAGGGGATTAAATCTCTGCTTGCTGTGCCGATCAAGGTTGGCAGGGAAATTATCGGGGTATTACGGATTCTCTCCAGCAGCCATCACTGCTTTACCAGTTCTGAGGTCAACTTTGCGATGACTATTGCCGAGTCAGGCGGCGTAGCCATTCAAAATGCTCGGGTTTATCAGAGAATGAACCTGCTCTTTAACCAAATTGAAGAGAGCGAACGTTTTGTCAGTGACATCCTTGACTGTATCCGACCGGAATTATTGGTTATAGACACCACCAGGCATGTTGTGCTTGCCAATAAGGTTTTTTTGCAGCGCCTGGGCAAGGAAGAGGTTGAGGTTCTTGGCATGGAGTATTACGACCTCTGTCCCGCTGACAACGACCAGGGACTCTGCCCTGTGGACAGGGTTCTGCTTGATGGCAAGCCCGCAACTTATGAACATCAGGTTGAGCTGAACGATGGCATCCACTGGTTTGAACGAACCGCCTCTCCCATGTTCGGCGATGACGGACAGGTAGAGTTTGTGATTGAAATAATTCGTGATATCACCTTCAAACGCAAGCTGGAAGAAGAGCAGATGGAGCGGGTCAAACTGCAGGGAGTTGTTGACCTGGCAGGTACAGTGGCTCACGAAATCAACACACCACTCTTTGCCGCCCTTGGCACGGCCCAGCTACTGGAAGATGATATTGAAGACAAAGAACTGCTAACAGATGTGCAGACTATTATCCGTAACCTCAACAGTATGAGCGAGTTAACAAAGAAGATGACCACTATGACCGGTTATGAAAGTAAGGATTATGTCGGTAATGTGAATATTGTTGAATTTAAGTAAATTTTAAAAAACACAGCTGTGTCAATGTATTTGCTGACCAGTTGTAATCAAAAATTTTAACATTAGGAGGAAAGCCGCAGACCGAGGTGTTAGATTCCAGATGTTCGTCATCAGTTTAATAAACAAGTTAAGATAGTAAAGATAAAATACCAGGAGGAAATCTATGAAGAAAATCTCTCTGTTTTTTGGTGTCATGCTGGCAAGTATCATGCTTGTCAGTGCAGGCGCATCGGCAATAGACATAAAGTTGGGTTCAAAATCAGTAAAGGCTGGCACAGCGATCAGTGTTGAGGGAACTATTGCTGCGGGTGAGGATCTCTTTGTCGTGATAACAAGTGACAAGCTGTTTAAACCGGCTGACGCACTCGGCCCTAAAGAGAAAACACGGTTGACCAATGGTAAAAAGGGCAAGAACGCCTTTGGCGACACTGCAATCCCGCCAGCATATTATGTGGTTACCAATGCTCCTGAAAAGCTGGCAACCGCAATCAGCGCTCCTAAAGGGCAGACCAAGGGTGTTTTTGCCTTCCCGCCTTTTAAGTACAATGTAATGGTCAACAAGATCAAACCATGGTCTGAAATTTCCGCAGTCACGGCAATGCTTGGGCCGATAACAACTGAAGATCAGTGGAAATTCCTGACCTTTACCCATGAGAATAAATTTGGTATCAACACTGTTGCCAAAGAAAAAGCTCTGGGTGGCGGTAATGCCCGCATGATTCTGACCGACCAGGGAAAACAGAATGAGGCATGGAATGCCGATGTCAGCATGACACTTGATCAAGATTCCGGTGCCTTCAAAGTAAGCATGATTCCGTACAAAAACCTTGCCCCGGACACGGTAATGGCTGTCTATGTCAACGGTGAAAAAGTTGACACCTTTACCATTGAAAAATCCAGCTTCTTTTTCAAAACAGGCAATGTTTACATGAATCCGCTGATCGTTTTCCTTGGTGCTTTCGTCATTGGTATCCTCTTTGTTATCATGGGAGCTGCTGGTGGTCTGTTCACCGCTGCTTTCCAGATTACCGTTATCGGTACCAAGGGTCCCATTGGTATCAATGCGGGTAATACCATCAAACCTACCAACCTTTTCCTGACCATGTGTTCTCCCATCACCGGGCTGATGACCTTTGTCAGAGAAAAACGGTTTGCAACCCCTGTCGCAATTCCCTTTGCCATTGGTATCGTAACCGGTGCCTTCTTTATTGGACCGCCTCTGTCAGCCAACTATTTGAATCTGGCTGCTTTCAAATTCTACCTTGGTATTATCTGCCTCGTCATCGGTATCAAGCTGTTTACCGAGTCCCTGCCCGGCTCCATTAAGAAGAAAAAGGCTATGCAGGCCATTGTTAAGAAGTTTAATGTTGCCATGAAGGAATCCAAGGAATCCGGTAAGGCTGTAGAGATGGGCGCGATTGAATTTGAGAAATTCAACTTCATCAAATTTGATATGAAATTCTGGGGAGAGACCTTTGTTGCCAAGCCCCTGCTGATGCTGATCGGTGGCCTGATCATGGGTATCATCGCATCCTCCTTTGGTGTTGGCGGCGGTTTTATGTTTATGCCGTTTATGACCACCATGGTCGGTTACCCGATGTACCTGGCAGTGCCTATTGCCCTGGCCGGAACTTTTTCCACCTCTATTGGTGCTATTACCAAGTATGTAATGCTCGGCTATCAACCTGACTGGATCATGGCTGCCCTGATTGCTGCCGGTGCCATGTGTGGTGGTATTGTTGGTCCGAAAATCCAGAAAAAGCTTCCTGAGATCTTTCTGAAACGGATGCTCGCTGGTGCTTTGATTCTGACCTGCCTCAAATATACCGGACTGATCTGGTTTATGCGTTAATATTTGTATATTGAGCAGTAATGGGTTATTATGGGGGGTGAACATATTGTTCACCCCTTTTTTTCTTCATACGCTCCAGCACAAGGAACACATACTTTATAATACCGGTTGATTGTATATGGATTTTTTAAACAGTATCCTTGACATACTCTACTATAACTGTATCGGCCCCTTGTTCCAGCTCCTTGGCCGCCTGCTCAACCTGATTTTCATCATGCCGCTTGCCTGGCTGCATGTGCCGATCTGGCTGCACGTTGCCCTGTTGGCCATCCTGACCAGTTTTTTTTCTTTTTTCCTGCGCCGCCTGCTCAATGTGGAAAAAAAAGCAGAACAATTCAGGACAATTTTTGCTGAAAAACGTCGCAACCAGCAGGAGTTACAGGTGATTAGCGATAAGTACAGCAGGGAAGCCCTGTACAAAAGCACAGACGAAGACCTGAATAACGATTTCAACACCTACCTGGCATATCATTATGCCCGCTATATGACCGTTTACATGCTGCCCCTGTTCCTGATCATGGCCTGGCTCAACATGGTATTTTCCGAGGAGATGCTGCTGGCTCGTTTCAACAGTCGCTTTGTTGTTTTGCTGCCGGAAAACAGCCTTGGCATGACAGGCCTGTCAGTCACCTTAATTTTTCTCTTTGTTTATGTACTCTGTCTAATTATTGGTTTTCAAATTTTACGTCGAAGAAAACGTATAACACTGAAACGACTCACTGAAAAGACTACTGAAACAACTCACTGAAACAACTATGAACTACCAAATGACCTGGATAACCAGTCAGATTGCAGCTGGTTACGCCCCCATGTCCTACCAAGAACTTGATACTATCAGGGAAAAGGGAATTGATGCCATTGTAAATCTCTGCGGTGAATTCACAGATCTGCATGAAATTGAAGAAAAGGCCGGTTTTGAAGTTTGTTATCTGCCCACACCAGACGAACATGCTCCAGAGATGTCTGCTATGGAAAAAGCTCTGGAATGGCTGGACGAGGCGATTTATCTGAAAAAAAAGGTGCTGGTACACTGTCGTCATGGTCATGGTAGAACTGGAACCTTTATTTCCGCCTACCTTGTCCGTCGTGGGCTTGGTCTGAAAAAAGTGCAAAAATTACTTAAAAAAACCAGAGCGAATCCGACAAATTACTCTCAATGGAAGTTGTTACGTAAATATCACAAGCAGGAAGGTGTCCTGAAGTTGACAGAGGCAAAGGCTGAATCAAGCGAATCCGGGCCGGATCTCTCTCCCTTTCTCATTGAATATGAGGCTATCCTCAACGAACTGACCCAAAAGCTGCCCGCTGAAGATGAGGCGAGTGCCTGCTGTGGTCAGGGAACTACAGACTGTTGTAAAGAGTATTTTGAATTACAGCTTGCCGAGAGTGTATGGATTCATACAAATCTCAACAAATTACTCAGCCAGGATGATCGGCAGCAGGCAATTGATAGTGCTGTGGAATGTCGAGCCGTTATCAAGACAGTCAGGAGCCTGCACCAGCATCACCCCAAACTTTCAGATGAAAAATTCTCAACAACCTATGCAGCCACCCAAACAGTCTGCCCTTTGTCCATGGGCGGGCAATGCATTCTGTTTGAAAAACGACCTTTTCGTTGCCGCTGGCATACAGATACAGGCTGCCTGGATAATAATTTTTCTCAGAAGCAACGTGATAACTACACTGAAATGCTGGAAAAGCTTTCCCACAATATGTATCTGGCCTTGACTGGAGTATTTCCGCCAGAGGGTGTTTTACAATTTTCAATGGCTGATACAGTATCCGGTCGTTTTGTCCAGACCTGTTTTTCCGCAATGTTAAACAGGGTGTAAATTTGTAAAAAGTAAATGAATTTTATTAAAACTTTTTTAAAGCTGCTGTTCGATCCTGAAGCAAAAGTTGACCTCTTCAAGGTCTCTCCCCGTCTTTATGCTATTTTTAAACACCAACGCCTCCATGCGGCCTGGTGCGGTATGCTTACTGTTCTGTTATTGTTTATAATCCTGGCAGGACTGTACGGCCCCCAGGATCCGACCAGAAACAGCATACTGTATCTTTGCTGGGGTCTATGGTGGCCTTCGGTTATATTAAGTCTTTTTCTGGTTGGCAGAATGTGGTGCGGGGTGTGTCCTTTTCCTGTAGCGGGCAACTTTTTACAATCATTGAACCTCTCCTTCAATCAAAAAGTTCCCAGGTTGTTACAAAGAAAAAGTACGGAAATTGCTGTAATTTTTTTCATGTTGATTATCTGGATTGAAGAATCAACAGGCATGAAGCAAAATCCGGCGGCAACAGCATACCTGCTGCTTGCTATCTTTGGCGGTGCCTTTTTCTGCTCTGTACTCTTTGCAAAACAGGCATGGTGTACCTATTTTTGTCCCCTGGGGAAAGTGATGGGGATAGGAGCCTCCATTGCATGGCTGGAATTCAGGCCGGATCACTCAAAATGCAAACAATGCACAACTTTTGCCTGTAAAAGAGGTACAGAACAACTCCCAGGTTGTCCCATAGACCTGGGAGCGTTTAAGGTAACCAATAATCTGGAATGCCATCTCTGTGGTTACTGTCTGCAACTCTGCCCTCATGACTCTCCCCAATTGAATCTACGTCACCCATTGTATGAAATTATCATTCGAAAAGGAAAGTTTATCAGTTGTACTCTACTGGTTCCTTTTCTCATTGGTTCTCAACTTGCCCGTTTACTGGATCAAAATATTTATGATTTAATGGGTCTGATTGAAAGAGAATGTTCCTATGAATGGCTTTGTCAGATGGGACTTTATGTAATTCCTCTCTCAATCGGTTTTCTACTTGCTGATGCGATTATCAACTACAGCAATTTTATTTTCGGTGTTTACGATGATGGAATAATGGGAAGATTCTCTCCAATGGTACCGGTTTTTTTACCATTGGCATTTGCCGGTGAGCTGGTAAGCAGGCTGAACTACACTGTGAGAAATTTTGCTGAATTTCCAGCCACAGTGGGGAGGCAATTTGGCTGGCAGTTTCTTGAACAGTTGACGTTCACCATTCCCGAATGGGTTTACCCGGTATATGGTATTTCTATCTTATTTTTAAGTGAGCTTGCCGGATTATATGTGCTGCGAATATTTGTCACCAAAGACTTTGAAGGAATGATCTCAACATGGCGATACCGCTTCCTTCAGATGTCCTTTTTTTCCCTGTTTGCCGTCTATATTTATCTGATCTCCATGGGATGGCACATTCCCTACCTCAATGTATTGTTCTTTTTTCAGTAACGGCCGTTGCGCATTCCCACGCACTGTCCTCTCGTTCCCACGTGCGTTGTCCTCTCGTTCCCACGCGCTGCGTGGGAATGCGCATCGGCGCGCTGCGCCATAAAAGACGCAGTGCGTCCCTAACCGTTCCCACGCAGCGCATGGGAACGAGAGTAAAAACTTGTCCTAAACAGGTAAATATAAAATTAACGGGGCGTTACCCGATATACATAGACTTGAAACTAAATCCGCCCGCAGGGCGTTAATTGAAAAGTGATTCCCAGAAAATTGGGTTAAATTGAAGATTGATAAGTATCCTCTTTAAA
>DAOVTM010000277.1 GCA_030633145.1 Desulfobulbaceae bacterium | reverse complement strand
CTCACCTGCTCCCTGTACTTGACTTCAATCAGGGCAAAACCATCATCCTGCTGAACCACAAAATCGATCTCTTTTTTTCCCTGCCAGTAACTACAGCTGCCAAAGGCTCGTTGCAGGTGAAAAGCAACTACAGATTCAACAAGCTGGGATTTATTGACAGGATCAGCAAGAAATCTTCGTGCTTCCGTGTAAAAACAATCACCAATACCGTTATTCTTTCCTGAAAAACAGTGAAATATCAAAGGATCTTGAAAATAGATTTTACGGTTTTTCCTCCAGCGAACAATGCCCGTAGATATATCCATAAAAGGAACAACCTGCAGCACATACATCTTCTCCAGAATTTCTACATATTCCTGCACAGTTGCATGGGATGCTATCCCTGCCTCACGGCCAAGGCCAAGCCAGCTGACAGCACTTGACTGATGAGCCAGGATTCGGGACATTATCTGGTGCAGATTTCGCTCCTGCTTGCCGACCCGACCCATGTCCCCTTCTATCCAACTTAGATATAATTGATATACCCATGAGGAGATATGACCGGTATCGTTAAACAGATTAACTGCCAGGGGAAAGCCGCCAACCAACAGGTACTCTTCAAAGCGATGCACAAGAAGATCCTGATGATAGTGGAGTGCAGCCGGGTCTGTCCGGTCAATTGCCTTTTCCGTCAGACCGATATAGTCGGCAAAGCTGAGGGGAAGGTGTTCATAATCGAGTTTATCCAGTCTGCCCCGTCTGCCCGGCATTCGCTCTGCGCCCTGTTCCACATCCAGCAGGTTGGAACCGGTGAGCAGCAGGGTAATATTATTTAGTTTTCCCTGGTCTGCCAGCATTTTCACTGCCCGTTGCCATTCACGGACAAAGGAAATTTCATCAAGAAAGATATAGAGTCTTTCCCTGCTGCTTCCCGGCCTGACAGCACGCAGCCAACACACTAGTAATTCGTGCAACTGATTGAAATCTTCAATCATATCCAGGGAAAAATAGAACACGCTTTGCCTGGGTACTTTTTTCTCCAAGAGCAGTTTGCGGATAATGAGCTTCATTGTGGTGCTCTTGCCGATCTGCCTTGGACCACGAACCGTCAAAATCGCATCCACCGTGTCCGGGAATTCCTGTAACAGAGGTGGGAGGTATTTCAGGGACTGTTGTGCAAAATCCAGTATTTTTTCATCATCCTCAATTAATTCTTCCCGGAACCACCAGGGATTTTGCTGCTGGAGTAGTTGAAATGAAATATCCATTGCTTCCTTTTGTATTTACCATATACAATTATTTCCTATTTATTGTATTTATAATATACAATATTGTGCTTATAATCTACAAAGAAGAAAGGAAAGATATATATTACTCATTCCGGTATCTCTACTGAAAATTTAAACCTTGCCTCAAACTATAACGAGTGACCACAGCTACTCTGCCGCTTCAAGAACAACCCGAAAACCAAGATTGTCATCAGTCTCAAATAGCTCGCTCCAATCCCGGTTGGCCGAGCGGCATCCCTTGGCAGATGAGTACCATCCGCCGCCCCGCTTGACCCGTTTCATACTTGGCGGCGGCCCTGGGGGATTCTTCTCCGGTGACAATTCGTAATAATCCCCTCCATACCAGTCTTGCAGCAATTCCCAGACATTGCCGTGCATGTCGTGTACTCCCCAACCATTGGACGGGTAACTGCCCACCGGGGTGGTCTTACGCAGATATTCTCCCTTGGGATCACTACCATAAGGACGGTTACCGTTATAGTTTGCCTGACCAGGCGGAAGGGTATCGCCGTAGCCACCCGGGGATACCCTAACGCAACCAGCGCCATACTCATTCTCAGCGTCGCCGTGCAGACGAAAGCGCAACTCTTCATTGGACAATTTCCCCAGAAACGCCTCTACCCCGTCCCAGGAAATCTGCTCCACCGGTAATCGCTCATCACCTTGGAATTTTGCAGGATTGTTGCCCATCACCTCCTGCCATTGACCCTGGGTAACCTCATATTTACCCAGATAGAAACCATCCAGACAAACCTTATGATGCTGTTCATCTCTGTCCCTTCCCGCCTCTTCTGCCGGACTGCCCATCATGAAACATCCGTCCTCGATCCAAATAAACTCCATGCCAGTGGTTGGTTCCGTCCACCTTGGCCCCAGGAACGAGCCAGAGAGCCGCATATCTGCTATCGGCACCTCCACAATAATCTCCGTGGGAACCTCGACAATAACCTCTTTGATCACCACCTTTTCCCGTATTACCTCCCTGATGATCTCTTTCGGAGCCACCTCCTTTTTCTTCTCCAGCAGGACTATCTCAATGGTCAAGTCCTTATCGGCCTGCAACTCAACCCATCGATCAACAGAATGATGATTTCCCCTTGAAACTTCCAGATGATAACGCCCTGGCTCAAGTTCCATCCCTTCGGCGTAGCGGGGTTCAATATTGAGGAGACGTATCTGTGCGTCAGAAGGTGTCACATGCACATAGAGCCGCCCCATGGCTATTGCCACTTCGTCCAGTACCAGCAGCACATCCGTACTTCGGTCGGCTCGCACCCGTGTCTTCTCCTTCTGATCCAGATACCCTTTTTTCTTTGCCACCAGGGTAAAGATGCCCGGTGTAAGGTTCTGAATCCGTACCGGCGACACCCCCTCGTTGGCTCCGTTGACATAGACAACAGCCTTGGGGGGACTGGTACGCACCGTAAGCATTCCGCTCTTTTTTTCTACTACTCCGGCTGCAGCCTGTGTATCAGATGATCCTTGCAACGGCTTATCAGTAACCACCTTACCCCCTGCCAGACGGACAAAGACAAACTCACCCCCCTCATCCCCCACTCCCTGCATGGGACGGCAGATGGGGTGCTGCTCGGAATTGTTGGCAATGATCGGGGCAATGTGGGTATAGACATCACGAATGGAGAAAAAGGCACGATCCCCCCGACGCAGTTCTTTGAGAAGCTGACCGGCAAAAATGGAGTGTTTTCCACTGCCGACATCCGCTACAGGTTCGCGGTTACCGGAGGTCAAGCCCCAACGGCTGCGATCATTATAGAGGCCGAGATAATGTTTACTGTCAATCACCGGGGGCAGGGATCGGGTGGAACCGAACAGGGTGCCGGAATAGCAGGAGTCGGAAATCAAGAGGACATGCCGCGCCTTCATGGAGCGCATCGCCTTCTTCACCTGGACATTGTCCAGATAGCTCATCGGGTCTCCGGCTCGTGCATCTGTCGGAATCCACCAGCCGTCGTTATAGACCTTGTCCAGATCACCGTGTCCACCGTAATAGATCAGAACCGAATCACCTTTTTTGGTCTCCTGAGCCAGCTTGCGCAGGGCGAGATAGATGTTGCTCTTGGTGGCATCCTTGTTGAGGAGCAGGGTGGTGGAAAAACCGTAGTCTTTTTTCAGCACCTCTGCCATGGCCAGGGCATCGGCCTCGGCAGTGGTCAGATCAGGAATTTTCGGATCAGTGTAATCGTTGATCCCGATAATCAGAGCCTTAAAGGCACCGAGTCGTTTGGAACCATGATGAAAATCCGATGTCTGCCTGACAACAAGGCCACGCTCACCCGCAAATGGTGCCGCAGGCAGAAAACCAGCGAGCAGAAAGAGAAATAGGGGAAGAAAGATGTTTCTTGCTTGCATGGAGAGACTCTCCCGAATGTATTCAGATCAACCTCAACAAAATTGTTGTCTTCTGCTCTTTAACGGTCAGGGGTGGCAAAAATCATATACTTGGAGCGTTTATGAAGGCTGACTCCTGTGAAAAACTGTGTTTCCTTTTTGGTCCAGGCGGATAGAACGCCGTCTGAATTACTCCGCACCGACCATCGATACCAGGTTCCCGGTTTCAGTTCCCTTTCAATGGCGTGTTCATTCTCTTTCAGACCTTTTTTATAAAAGGAAGGGTTGACCTGATCGCCCTCATAGAGGATCAGTTCATAGGTAACATCTGATCCGGGAGCTGCCTCCCACTTCAGGGTCGGCTGGAGGTCGGCAACGACCTCCTGATATTCCGGATAGGTAATCCGCACCCCCTTAAAGGAGGTGCAGCCTCCCAGTGAAAGCAGGGAGATAAGGGCTAACAGTAACAATTTCTTTTTCATGGCTTAATACCTCAAAGATGGATATGGTGATCGGCGGTTGCACTCTTGCCGACCTTTGATAATAATCTATCACATCAACATCGGCAATACAAGGTCTGCCCATGCAAAACAGCTACTTTGATGTCTGGTCAGGGTGCGGCGGATGGATAAGCGAGCCAAAGATCCTGCCCTCTTTCTTCCCATATACCCGGTAATGTTCGCGGGCTCCCAGGATTCCCATGGGGCTGTTCTCCCCGTAAACAAGACTGTTCCGCACTCCTGGATAGCATGACCAGTATGCCTGAGCCAATCCTCTCTCTTCTGCCAGTTCCGGTGCTGTCTGCTGATTTTTTTTGCGCAGTACTAGCTGTTCCTCTGCCTTGTTTTTATCCCAGGCAGGGGAGTTGAGAAAATTGTCCAGCCAGAGGATGCAACTCACCCCGCAAAGCAGGAAGACAAAAAAATATCGTAGTATTTTCATACCGTTACTGAAACAGGAATGACCCTGTATTGATCAGCAGGGGGTAGCAGAGCATGAAAAAGGAAAGGCTGCATGCCACTACAAGACCGTGCCGCATTGAGTTGATAAAGTCAGGTACACAGAGGAGATACACCAGGGGTGTCACTCCCAGCGGCAGCAATGGCCACCAGGGAATGGACTCGTATCGGTATGCGGGCAGCGGGACGACCAATGCCAGTACCGCCATGCTCAGCCAGATCAAGTAGCAGACCGTTACAACCCTGCTGCCGCCTTCCTGGTTTTGGCCAATCCCAGGACGATGAAAGAGAGCAAGCCCGTACCAGATTGCGGCCCCTCCTGCTGCGGAAACTGCATTGACGGTCATATCTCGTAATCCATAAGTCCGGGCTGGAAGGATTCCCTGAAGCAGTTCATCATGAATCCCGAAAAGGGCGGTCACAAAAAAGGAAAAGAAGAGCAGAGAGAATCCCTGAAGACGAAAAGAAAGCGTGTAACGAACCAACAGGGACAAACAGAGGTACTCGACCACATGGATTCGCTTTACTGCGTAGCGCGCATCCGGGATCAGTAGAGCCAGCAGGCAGAGTGCGACCCCGCCATAAATCCATGGCCTGCTAATGGCTTTTCCTGCCCTGGAAATCCATACTGCAGTGCAGGCTAAACCTACCAGAACCGCAAGGGTTACGACGATTGGCAGTAGATCCATGATCCTTCCGGCAACCCTTTCATTGAGCCAGGCCCAGACAGAAAAGAGATGGACATAGGCAAAGACCAACAGACCACAAAGTAGGTAAAGAGAAAATATTTTTCTTGACATAGAAAAATCTCAGGATAAAATAGGAACAAGATTTAATCAACCGTTCACTCACCACCCCTTTTCACTCAACAAGGAGACATCATGGCTAAGAAAAAGAACAAAAAGAAAGATGCCAGGAAAAAAGCAAAAGCGTGCAAAAAAAAGGCATGTAAGAAAAAAAATGTAAAGAAAATTTTTTAATGATACGGCGGCCAACAAGATCTACACGAGGAATCTCACTCTTTCACTCCTCGTCGCTCTACTGTT
>DAOVTM010000358.1 GCA_030633145.1 Desulfobulbaceae bacterium | reverse complement strand
GCCCTTGCCGGGCAGCGAACAGAAAAACACCCAGCGTACCCATTACGTTGAGATTAAGTGTTTTTGCCTTTTTACGCGCCAGTAAATCATCAAGGAGAAGTAAGTCAGCCTGTTCTTCATGAGCAAGCCGAATGGCTTCCAATTCACCACGATGAAGAGAGCCGTAGTGGTTCTCTACAAAAGAGTCTCCTTCCGATGAAATGTGCCGCATTTCTATCCCATGGTGCAATTGTTCAGTTCCCAGTTCAATTGCGACTGCTTGTGGAATAATAATCCGGGCGAAGGAGGAAAACAGAATGTCCACGCAATTAATATGCTGCAAAAATATCAGTGGACTCGTGTTAGATACGACTTTCATAATTTATCGGATAATCGTTTTGCAAAATGAATATCCTCGTTTCCTACCTGTGCTGGAATTATATAGCCTGTTGAAAAGGTCTCTCTTAACCGTTTTTTGAAACCATCAAAACCTAAACCAGATAAATTCGAGGCTGCCTGAAAGCTCATTTGCTGTGCATGATACATCCCGGCAGCTAATAAAAATCGAGCCAATTCAGGGGAGCTTTCCCCAGCGTGGTCAGCTATCCTGTCAATTTGCTTAAATACCTGATCATCTATATGATTTATTGATAAGGTTGCCATATTATGTTCTCAAATTGTGATTTAGTATTTTCTTGACAGGCTATCCACCAACAAGCCCGTTCAAATACGCCTGCACACTGTCGGCCAGCGATCCCATCTCATAGCCTCCTTCAAGGATAGAGAGCAGGGAGCCGGGACAGAATTGCTGTTCCCATTGTTTTATCCTCCGGCCAAGCTGTTCATAGAGTTCTGTGGAATAGTTCAATCCGGACATATCATCCCTGGTATGGCCGTCAAAACCGGCAGCAATGATAATCGCCTGGGGATTAAACCCGGCAATGGCACTCTCAATGGTGGAGTCGAGCAGGGCAAGAACCTCTTTGTCCCCGGCTCCGGGACGCAGGGGCAGATTGAAGATTGTCCCGGCCCCATCCCCGGTACCGTGTTCTTCGCCCCAGCCAGTTCCCGGATAGCTGAAACTGGGGTGTTCATGGATGGAGACATAGAGGGTGTCTGCATCTTCTTCAAACGCTGTCTGAATGCCATTACCGTGATGGGCATCAAAATCAAACACACAGACCCGTTGCCTGCCCTGCTCCTGAAAATAGCGGGCTGCGACAACACAGTTGTTGAAAAAACAAAAGCCGAAGGGCATGTTCGGCTCAGCATGGTGGCCGGGCGGGCGGGTGAGGCAGAAGACGTTTTCCGCATGTTCTCTGTTGAGCAGGTCAATCCCGCTGATGCCGCAGCCAGCAGACATCATGGCAATATTAAAGGATTCATATCCGACCTGATTGTCGGTATGGTCAATATAGGTGCGTCCCGATAGAACCGCCTCTTCAAAACGATTCAGCCACGCCTCGGTATGAAAATAGGTCAGTTGTTCCCGGCTGGCCGGTTGGGGCTGGCTGTAGTTCAGGAAGGGTGCCAGATGATCGTCTTCAAGGCGATCCCGGATAACAGCGAGTCGTTCCGGGATTTCCGGGTGTTCGCCCCCTCCGGTGTCGTGTTCCAGGAGAATCGGATCTGTAACGATGGTTATTTTTGTCTGTGTGTTCATCTCTTTTTTTTCTTGCAAAAAAATTTTATTGCAAAACCGGAAAGACTGTTATTTTTGGTGTAGTTGGTTTAGACTGACAAGTCAAGTCACAATCCAGAAGCCAGAAGAAAGAAGCTTGGGGACATAAGCTGGAAGACTGATGCAGGAACCAATCTTTGTGGGCGATACCACGTTGAACATCGACCAATCGGAAGGTTCCATCCAATGTAAATATCAAATAATGTAATATAAATATGATGGAAAATAATAATAAGGATCTTACCTTCTATAAGTCAAGTCTCTGACCACGCTGCATGCTGGTTGGCCGTGAGCTGACCAAACTGGAAAAAGAATTCCCTCAGTTGTCCATTGAACGGGTGGATATTGTGACAAATGCCACCAGGGCATTGAAAGAGGGTGTCAGAATGATACCTGATCTGCGCTTTAAAGACAAGAACCTGACCGGTGTTTTTCTCAGTCCTGCCAAAATCAGGGAGTTTGTCCATATAGCCCTGCAGAGCTGAATAAGGGAATTTGATCTAATTTAATCTACAGAGATTGAAGTTTTACGCATCCATCCAGGTACTGCGGGGACTGGCCGCCCTTGGGGTTGTTCTCTTCCATGTCTCGGATATGCTCCATCGCTATTCTGATGGAGGCGGGATGTTCTGCAGGCTGTCCTCTTTCTGGTTCACCGGTGCTGCCGGGGTTGATCTTTTTTTTATTATCAGCGGTTTTGTCATGGTGCAGTCAACTGCGTCCATTGCCGGTCAGCCAGGGGCGGGAAAACGATTCCTTGTTCGGCGCAGCATCCGCATTGTGCCGCTCTACTGGTTGTTCAGCGGGATCATGCTCCTCCTTGTTCTGCTGCCCTCTACCTTGAGCGGACAGTTTTTTTCCCTGGAATATACCGTTAAATCGTTTCTCTTTATCCCGGCCTTGAATCCGGTCAGCGGTCTTGACCTGCCCCTGCTTCCCCAGGGCTGGACCCTCTCTTATGAGGTCTATTTTTATCTCCTGATCGGGCTGTTGCTTTGTTTTCCGCAGCGGATTATTTTCCCGCTGATTACTCTTTTCTTTCTTGTCTCCATTGCTGGAGGAGTGGTGCTGGGCGGGTTGGTATTCCTGCATGAATACCCGCTGCTGAAGGTTGTTACCAGTCCCCTGCTGCTGGAATTTATCTTAGGCTCCCTGCTGGCCTGGTTCATGGGGAAGACAAACCGGCAACCTGGTAAATCTGTCTGGCCGGGCATGTTGCTGTTAAGCGGTGGCCTGGGCCTTCTCTATTTTTCAACTTTTCTCCAACAAAATATTGTTGTGCCGTATAGAGTCATATTCTGGGGTCTTCCCATGCTGGCGGTTGCTGGTGGTGCTGTTATTCTGGAAAGATATACGAAACGCTCCTGGTATGCACCCTGTCTGCAGCACATGGGGGACAGCTCGTATGCGACTTATCTGTCACATATCTTTGTTATTCTTGCTCTCTCAACCCTGCTGAAAAAAGGGTTTATTCCGCAGCTCCTTTGCAATGATCTGTTGGCAGTCATCACTGTAATTCTTTGTCTTATGGTCGGTTCCCTTACCCGGCTCTATCCTGAAAGGTACCTGTCTGAAATGGTTTCTGGAAAGATTTCCGGAAAATCTTGATTCACCTGAGGTATCCTCTTTACAATGTATGGTTAATCGGGCAACCGGCTTTCCCGCCCTGCGACCCTCGAAAGGTATCTGTCTGCTTTCTTATCCAGTAGATCTTGATGTATCGGAAAATCAAAGTTTAAGTGGCAGTAATTCATGATGTGAAAAATTTTTGCTTTTGACTTTCCCTGTATCAACCAGTATAATTTAATCTGGTACAAATAGTTTTTTTTCATTAACCCCTATTCAGGAGATGTCTAATGACCAGTGTGTATAAAATTATCGAGATTGTAGGTGTGAGTAAGAAGTCCTGGGAAGATGCTGCCAGCAATGCGGTGGAGACCATGGGGAAAAATCTTGATGACCTGCGGATTGCTGAAGTTGTCAAGCTGGATATGCAGATAAAAAAGGGCAAGGTTACTGGATATCGAGCCAGGGTTGCGGTTTCTTTCAAGTACCGTAAAAAGAAATAGCCATTGTCACTGTGAAACCGTTGTACTACTGTTTCCCTGTCTGGCTCCTGTCAGGCAGGGATTCCTTCCTGTTTTGCCTGTCCCTGGAAAATTTCCTCTGACTGCCCATCCCTTGCAAAGAAGTATCTCGTCTGTTGTCTGTTGCTGCTATTTCTGCTATATTGGCTCGACATAAGGTTTTTGTGACCCCGGACTCGTTTTACTGCTTGTTGCCAAGTTGTAGCTGTAATTCCAAAATGAGTTTATCCCTGTCCTCTATAATGGTATCTTTATTTTCAATGGTTCTGTCTTTGTCCTCAAGGGCTTTGTCCTTTTCCTCAATAGATTTTTCCTGAATCTCAATCAGCCGTTCAAGGTTGCCCAACTCCTCAATGATCTCATCTTCAACATCCATGGTCTGCCTGACCTGCGGTTCTGCCCCGGCCTTGATCAACCTTCGGATTACCTCTCTATACTCGGGCGGATAATTTTTTTCATAAATATCAAGCAAATGCGGGGTCTTCTCAGATACTGGCTGCTCAAAAACTGACAACACCTGTTCCAACAGGTTCCGTCGCCTCTTTCTCAGCTCAGGTATCTGGATAACAAAACTGTTATGGGTGAGGCTTTCAATAAAATCTTCTTTAATTGAAAGTTCCTCACCAGTGGCATTGTCATAATACTTTCGCTCTACCCGGGTGACAGGAATATGCACATTCTCCAACCGGTGACCCAGAAAATAAATACTGAGAATGGGAAAGGCTTTCTGCTTGTTATTTTTTTACTGAAGTTTCCTGAAAAATTATAGCTCACTGCCAAGGAAAACAGTAATTACACCTTATAAATAATG
>DAOVTM010000064.1 GCA_030633145.1 Desulfobulbaceae bacterium | reverse complement strand
TCCCCATGGCTGGGCATTACCTGGAGGTTTTGTTGATTATGGGGAAAGTTATGAGACTGCTGCGATACGGGAGGCAAAGGAAGAAACCGGCCTGGACGTGACCCTTGTCCGCCAGTTCCATACCTACTCAGCTCCTGACCGGGATCCACGCCAGCATACGGCATCAACCGTTTTTATTGCCACCGCAGCCGGTGTCCCGAAGGGGCTGGACGATGCCCTGCAGGCGCAGATATTCTTGCAGGAGGATGTACCAGCCCTGGGCTTTGACCATGGGGGTATTGTTGAGGATTACTTTACGAACCGTTACTGACCTGCTGATGAACGCCAATCAATGATTACGTATCAGATTAGTCGTCGCAACGGTGCGCGGGTAAACACAGACTCCGCAGCGCACCCTACGCATTGACAGCATTGCAGGCTCGTAACCTCTTGATATTATAGAACCTGCTCTTTAATACACAGAGGTACTTGCTCAGAGAATAGACTTCAAGCCGACATACACCACAAGCCCCACACCTATGGAGCTGTACATCAGCAGTCAGGGGATACATTCACTGCCGTACTTTTTCAGTATCAGGGTAAAGGCGGTAATTCCACATGCCGCCGCCACCAGGATGATGATAATATCCTTCATGGTATTGGTTCCGGTCTTTCTATTAACTCATTTTTGTATTACGCACGAATCTTGGCATCCTTCTGTTTACGCAGCCGGATAATTTTGGGGGTAATCTCCACCAGTTCATCGTCATTAATATAGGAAATACAGTCTTCCAGGCTCATCTCCAGGGGCGGGGTAAGGATAACCGCCTCATCTGAGCCGGATGCCCGCATATTGGTCAGCTTCTTGCCCTTGGCCGCATTCACAACCAGATCGGCAGGACGGCAGTTTTCACCGATGATCTGCCCCTTATAGAGGTCTTCACCCGGCCTGATAAAGAGGGTGCCACGCTCCTGCAGATTGAAGAGGGCATAAGCCACACTGACACAGTTTGCCTTGACGATCATCACCCCGTTCTGCCGGTTCTTGATCTCACCAGCGTATGGTCCCCATTCTGCAAAGACATAGTTCATAACCCCCATGCCCCGGGTATCGGTCATAAACTCAGAGCGATAGCCAAGCAGACCCCGGGTGGGTACCTTGAAGACCATTCTGGACATAGCGTTTTCCACCTGCATATCCGTAAGCACCCCCTTGAGCTTGCCCAGCTTCTCAATCACCACGCCCTGGTACTCTTCGTCCACATCCACGGTCAGAGCCTCGTATGGCTCAACAGTCTTGCCCTCCTCTTCACGCATGATGACATGGGGCCGGGTTACCTGAAATTCATAATTTTCCCTGCGCATCTTTTCGATGAGAATGGAAAGGTGCAGCTCTCCCCTGCCTGAGACCCGAAAACCAACCACATCCGTGAGTGGCGCAACATGAAGAGCCACATCGGCCAAGGTCTCACGACCGAGACGTTCTTCCAGGTGGCGGGATGTAACATACTTGCCGTCCTGACCGGCAAAAGGAGAATCATTGGGAATAAAGTGCATGGAAATGGTGGGCGGATCAATCTCGATTAACGGAAGGGGGCGTGGATCTTCTGGATCGGTGAAGGTCACTCCCACCGTCACATCATCCATTCCGGCCACGGCAATGATATCGCCACAAAAAGCTATGTCCACAGGTACCTGCTGATCGCCGACAAAGGAAAAGATCTTGTTGATCCGTACCGGCTTGACGGAGCCGTCCCGCCGGGCAACGACAATACTGTCGTTTAAGCGCAGGGTTCCATTGACCAGGCGGCCAATGCCGAGCCTGCCAAGATAGGGTGAGTAATCAATGGTATTGATCTGTAGCTGCAGAGGAGCATCAATGGCCCCCAGAGGAGCAGGGACATGGTCAACAATCATCTGCGAGATCAAGTCCATCCCCTGACCGGGTACAATTGGATCCGTGTGGTCGGCCACCATGTATCCTTCCTTTGCCGAACCATAGATGACAGGAAAATCAAGGGTCTCATCCGGTGCTTTAAGACGAACCAGCAGATCAAAGACCTCGTCAACCACCCAGTCACAGCGGGCTGCATCCTTATCAATCTTGTTGATCACTACCAGGATGGGCAGATTGGCAGCCAGAGCCTTTTTAACCACAAAAAAGGTCTGGGGCATGGGGCCTTCCTGGGCATCCACGAGCAGTACTGCCCCGTCCGCCATACGAAGAACTCGTTCCACCTGACCGCCGAAATCGGCATGACCGGGAGTGTCAATGATGTTGATCTTATAGTCTTTATACTCATAAGAGCCATTCTTGGAGGCAATGGTAATGCCGCGTTCCCGCTCCAGATCCATAGAATCCATGAGCCGTTCCGCCACCTGCTGATTATCGCGGAACATACCGCTCTCATGAAATAATTTATCCACCAGGGTGGTCTTACCATGGTCAACGTGGGCGATAATTGCCACGTTTCTGATTTTGTCCTGCTCCATGCTGACTCCTGTACAACTATAGGGAATCTTCAGTTCCCGTATATAAATAAGAAAAAAAAAGGGTGCGTCACCGCACCCGGAAAATAAAAAAATAAGACTTTACAGCAGGGATTAAAAAAAGACAAGCAGATTAAAACACGATACCTTAATAGTAGAGGGTCACACTTGTGGGATGGGTTCCCCGTCTGGCATAAACTTCCATAGTGGGGATATCAGGGTTATAGTGACTATACCTGCCTCCGGGCTGATATTTCCTGTAATCGTTCTGCTCTCCCTTCATTGCCATGTGTTCTGAATTGGGAACCAAGAGTTCATTGCCATCACTCCAGACAAGGAGAAAAGTAGCTGCGTATTGCGGCCCGAGTTTCGGGAAGACAATTTTATCCTGCAGAACCTTGTCGCAGGACATCCTGGCTCCTGTATAGGCGATGGTCAACTTGTTGGCATACCCACGTTTATCGTCCGGGACTTGTACAGGCTCTTCTTTTTTGGGTTCCTCTTGTACTGGCTCTGTCTTTTTCTTTTCCGGTTCTTTGGCCGGTTCTTTGACTTCTTTAACCGGCTCAGGTTCCTCTTCCTTTACGGGAACCTCCTTGTCAGCTAATTTTTCAGGTACCTCCTCTTTTTCAGCTTCGTTCTCCTCTGGAAGAATAATATCTTCATTATCCTCTATTATTTTTTTGATCTTCCGCTCCAGGTCTGCCAGATCACTGGTAGTAGCGTGGGCAGGAAGGGTGCCGAACCGTGCCATGGGGGTAATCCACTTATCAGGCAAGACACAGCTTCCAGCCAGGGCAGCAGTTCCTATCAGCAGTTTGTGTACAATTCTTCTTCGTTCGATATTCACGTAATCAATTCCTGAAATCTTAGTTTTCCCTATCTCAACGCCCTTGAACGGGGTTGATGCTTAACTGCAAGAAAGATCCTTTTTCGATGGTTAATAGTGGAGCGTTACACTGTCAGGATGTGTTCCCCGTTTTGCATATACTTCCATAGTAGGTATCTCGGGATTACTCTGACTGTATCGGCCACCCGGCTGATATTTCCTCAAATCATTACCTGATCCGATCATGGTCATCTTACTGGAATCAGGAACAACTAGTTCATTGCCGTCACTCCAGACAAGGGTTAAAGATTCCCCATACTCTGGCCCTAATTTTGAAAAAACGAATTTGTCCTGCTGGATACCGCCAAACGTGGCTACCTCACCACTGTTACTCACGGTTACAGAATTGTAATTCCCTTGAACTTCATCATTATCCAAACCATCACCGGGAAAGTCAGGTTCCAGCGGCCACTCTGGTTCAGCAGGCAACTCAGGTTCAGAGGGCAATTCATCGCAATCCGGCCATTCCGGGCTATCATCGTAATCTGGAAATTCCGGGCTGTCATCGCAATCCGGCAATTCGGGGCTGTCATCGCAATCCGGAAATTCGGGGCTGTCATCGCAATCCGGAAATTCCGGGCTGTCATCACAATCCGGCAATTCTTGATCACCACAACTACCATCCGGGGCAGGACACTCTCCTGTGGTGGTCGCATGGGCGGGCAAAAGGCCAAATTCAACTAAAGGGGTTGTCCAACCAGCAGGCAGGATGCTGCAACCAGCCAGCACCGCCCCTCCTGCTGCGAGTTTACAGACAGCTCTTCTATCTCTGCCCACAGCTAACGGCAGGGTCAGCTGTTCACTGTCATTTTTATCAGAACTCTCATCGTTCTTTGCATCGTATCCGGAAACTGGCATAACAATCCTCGAACTTCTTTTTAATGTCGTAAAGGCAATGTGAAAGTTTGTTATTCAAAGGGAATCATACAGAAATGCAATATAAAAAACAAGAAATATTAACGTCTTGTTGAAACAGACCTTGGTTACTCCTCTCTGAAAGTCATGGCAACAGGTTCTTCCCCCGCAAGACATCAAGGCCTTTCATCACAATTGTTACACAAGAAATTGAACGAAATGACATGAACTGAAAATGTTAACCGCAACAGAAAACAGCTTTCAACTCAGTGTAACAGCAGCATCAGGACTGGAACAATGCTGTTTTCAGGTGCTTCCACAGTATAGGTCGATTGATCTTCATCAAAAAGCCCTCCACTATCCTCTACCCTGAATGTTATCGTCTCAGAACCAACCCAGTCATGCCAGGGTATAGTAATGGTTGCCACCCGGTTACCATCAATGCTGACCAATAACTCACTGTTGCCGCTGAAAGACCATTGGAGATCAGCATCACTGTCTTCAACATCGCTGCCGTAATCATCAAGAGACAGGGGAGGGAACGGTGTACCTTTCTGTACGGTCTTATCCGGAATTAATGCTATGGGAACGAAATTGGGTTCTGGTGCCGCATAGTAGTCCTGTAGTACATAGTAGCCCTCTTTTGCTCGGCGGTTAATGTCCACAAGACCAAAATATTCCTCATTGGCAAAACCATCCTTATGTGCCAGGGGGTTATAGCTGTCAGTGCTAAACCCGCCATTATCCTGCTTATCCGTACTGCCGTCCGGTGCAGGTACTTTCCACCATTCATCGTTCCACTCAAAGGCTGTGCCGCCCAGACATACCTCACTGGGATCATAGGCCGATATTTCATTGCTCAGATCAATCCATTGACTATTCAAATAATACGATTGGGCGCGTTCATCCAAATAGCCGGTAATCGGAGGTTGTTTTGTGAGCGTATAATAGGAATCTGAGCCAAATTCAGAAAGAAAAAAAGGCTTGGATGAAATTGACTTCCAATCATCAAATAAGGTACCAAAGGACTGACCACGATAAATATTGCCGCCCCAGATGTCCACACTGGGACAAAGATCATTGACGATTTGCGAGGTGGAGAGTAAGTCGCTTTGAGGGAGAAGAGGCTGACGGCCATCAATTTCGATTTCTCCAATAATTGAGGCCACCGGATGAACGGTATCAAGACTTTTTATAAGTTGAGCCGCATTTTCGTTTGCCTCTGCCGCAGCCTGAAGGCTTGCGGTTGTCGGATTGTAAGGGTCGCCGTATTTCCCGTGATAATAGTTGAGATTCCACTCGTTCCCAATGGCCCACATCAGAACTGCAGGATGATTTTTATAGGCATTAACCACTGAACGGATGTTGCTGTGATCGTCCTCACCATTGTTATCAACGGTTATGACTGCCATAATGCCCTTTTTGTAAAGTGCGTCAAGAATGGCCATCCCATCACCATTGATGCCAAAGTCAAGAAAGGTATAAACCGTATTGGCATTCATCTCCTGCAACATTCCTATATCAACAAGATACCATTCCTGAAAGGCCATCCTTCGTATTACCTTGTCTCCAGACATCCAGATTGAGGCAGGAGACCAGGCAGCACCTTTTATTACCCATGGTTTTACCGTGTCAAGGGTATTGCCGGGCAGTCTTTTCTGGACAAGGAGGCGATACCCGTCAATAGTCATGACTGAAGGGAGTGTTGGAATTGTCGAATAGCCTGCATCCATGTCCATATATACCTTTTCCAAAGTACTCAGAACACCACCAGCGTAAGTGATCTGAATAAGTCCGGTATAACTCTCTTCCGAAAGTCCGGCACGATCTACCAGTATGACGATCTCTTCCGAGCCTCCACTGAAAAGAGTGCCGCTTGCCGGAGTTATACTGCTGATCCAGTTAGCAGATGAAGTGGCTACCCAGTCCTGAGCCTCTGCACTCTGGTTCTTTAACATGAAGCTAACACCTGTTTCGTGCCTGGCAATGCTCACGGCAAGAGGAGAGTTTTGAAGAGGAAGTTGATCTGAGAGCTGATTTTGCGCGACTAACTCAAAGGAACAATCGTCAATATTTATAATTGCATGTCCAAGCCCATCCCCTGGCCTTTCAAGCTTGATACTGTATTGCACCCTGACAGTGCCGTAAGGAGCAGCTTCCGTGTAAGCATCGCAAAAATTCGTCCATACACCATTTGTTTCAGCAGTAAACATTTCGCTGTCATCGCCATCAAGCAAACGACCGTTCACATCGAAAAATTCCACTCGCAGCCAGGCAATACTACCGCTATCCCATGACCCGCCCGAGGCAGGGGTACGAAGCCAGGCCATTCCGCTATAGACATCCCCAGGTTGAGCCGAAAAATCCTGGGACAGTTTGACAAATGCATCAACATCAGTATCGACAGTATAACCCCACAGACCATTGGTGCCACTGTGCAGGGCATTGCTGCTTCTGACAACACCGGACTCGATTGGTGTCCAGTCTCGCACCCATCCAGAAGGCGGATTATTAGCAAGGGCATCTTCAAAACCTGGATTTGTTAAAAGGTTTACATTAAGATCGTGGGCAAACACGTCTTTGAGTAAAAGGCAGTGAAACAGTATAAGCAAACTAATAGTTATTGAGTTAATCATAGATGTCTCCACAGGGCTGTCGGCACACTCTCTATCTGGCCACTGGTTGCACCCTCCAGGTAAACAAGCCTGAAGTTTGCGCTTATCTGGGAACCTGTTTTTAGAAGCTCCAGCTTCTCGTAATAGCCGGGAAGCTGGAGCTTCCGAGGAATTGTCCCCAAGCTGGAGCTTGGGAACCAGGAAACAGAGAATACGCAGCTATTATACATTGTAATTACATAAAAATTACCTTACCCGTATCCTGTTTAAATCTTATGGCAGTCTCGTTCCTACTGACAGTGTCTGTCCTGTAGCAGCCGCTGGAGCGACAATTAAGGTTCCCACGCAGGAGCGTGGGAACCAGTGGGTTAAGCGAAGTACCATAAATTATAAAGAGGATACCCTTACCCCTTGTTTCTGTGCAAGGTAAAAATGCCCTTTATTTTCACGGATAATAGACCAGGTGACAAAACGGACAACTCGATGAATCAACAAAAAGCGTTACTGTACATCCTGATAAAAACAGAGTAGATTAAACAAATAAGCGACCTGTAACACCAATCAGACCTCGTAAAAACAAACATGAGAAATGTGAAAACTTTTGTGTTTTCATTATGTTCGCTTGTAAATGGACATTTGTCGGTCTAAGTTGTGAGGGATGAGGAATGAGGGTTCGCACGGCTTCTTCTCAATACTCATCCCTCACAACTCAACACCCGAAACCGCTGTGTTGCTCCAGAAAAGTGTCCAATAATCAACACGAATTTAGAATATGTTTACGATGTCTGCCAATAGAACATATACAGGCTCTCTATTGTTCAAACAATTATAACGGAGATACCTATGAACTATGCACTCATTGCCTGCACCGATAACCCTGAAATCATCTGGAACTGTTTCCGGCTGGGAAACCTCATGCTGGAACAGATGGACGAGGTAACAATGTTTCTTGATGGACCCTCTGTGAACTACGCAACCCTCTCTTCTGAAAAATATCCTATCAATGACCAGGCAAAACTCTTTACCCTGTCTGAAGGGGTGCTGCAGGCCTGAGGGAAATTACTTGACCTCCACGGTGTGGAGGACGGATACCATGACCGCGCAAAACAAATTGACCTTTACAACCTGATCAGCTTGAGTGACAAGGTGATCAGCTTCTAACAGAACTGGCTTTCAAGCACCATTATGGTATTTTTTTTATCTTTTCCATGGCCTTGCTGACCAGGCTGTCATTCATGCACAGACTGAAATTCCTCTTGCTGCTGTCGGCGGTACTGTTTACGAGCGGTTGCATGGATCTACGCCCGCAAACCTCCGACCCCGCCCTGACAGGGCTGCCAGAACAGTTTTCCCTCTACAACCCCGCCCCTGCACCTGAACAACCTTGGTGGCTCGCCCTGAACAGCCCGGAACTCTCCACCCTGATTGAGCAGGGCTTGGCAGACAACCTCAGCCTGCAGGAGGCATGGGCCAGGCTTGCTCAGGCACGGGCAACAGCTATCAAGTCTGGTGCTGCTCTTTATCCTGATCTGACAGTGGACGGCGGAATGTCCCACAGACAGTCAAACAGTTCAGAGTCCGGGCGCGACAGCGTTGAACTCTTTTCCCTGGGACTGAACACCAGTTTTGAACTGGATCTCTGGGGACGGGTACGAGCCGGAGCAGAGGGAGCGCAGCTAACCATGCAGGCCGGACGGGAAGACGTGAATACGCTCTCCCTGAGTCTCTCCAGCAGTATCGGCGAGTCCTGGATAGAACTTCTCTCCCAGCGACAGCAGGAACAACAGCTCCTCATACAGCTGGATCTCAACCGGAAACTGCTGGAACTCATCAGGATGCGTTTTAGCATGTCCCGATCCACGGCTCTGGATATTTATCAGCAGGAACAGACCATTTCCGGGCTGGAAGGAGGGTTGATTAAGACCAGGAGTCGGCAACAGCTGCAACTCAACCAGCTGGCCCTGCTCATCGGGGTTTCCGCTGGAGCTGATCTCAAACTCAGCCATAAACAGTTTCCTCAAATCCCGTCCATCCCTCCCACCGGTCTGCCCGCTGACCTGATGGCGCGTCGGCCCGACATACGCAGCGCAGGTCTGCGTCTGCAAAGTGCGCACTGGAAGGTGGCTGCGGCCAGGGCGGATCGTCTCCCCAAAATCAACCTCGGTGCCGCATTCAGCAACTCTGCCGGGATTCTGGACATCCTGCTGGAGAACTGGATTCTCAAGCTGGCAGCATCCATAACCGGGTCGATTTTTGATGCCGGGTATGGGCAGGCCGAGGTGGAACGAACACGTGCGGTGGCCGATGAACGGCTGGCAGCCTATCATAACACGGTGCTGACGGCCATTCGAGAAGTGGAAGACGCATTAGCCTGGGAGCAGCAGTACCGTAACAGCATCATAAATTTAGACCATCGGCTTGAGTTGGTCACTATGTCCTACCGGGAGGCTACCCACCGCTACCTCAACGGTCTCAGTGATTTCCTCCCTGTACTCAGGGAACAGCTCAATCAGATCACCTTTCAACTGGAACGAATTCAGACAGAGACCAGCCTGCTCAAGGCACGGATCAGCCTCTATAAGGCTCTGGGAGGCAGCTGGATGGAGTTGCTGCCTGCACCGGACAGAGGAGGTTCATCCTGAAACACGACAAACCAACCATCCAGGATCCCCTGCCCCCGGATACCAGGGTTCCCACCCGGAAATGGTGGCAACGGCTGCTGGCCTTCTTTATCGTTACTGCGGTACTGCTCGGCGGATGGACGTTTTCCGGGAACTTACTCGATTCAAAGCCCGAGGCCAAGAGGCGAAAACCGGCCAAAATGAAGACCGTAGTTCAATTGCAGCGGGTCAGAACCGCAGACCTGACCCTGGACGTACAGGCCATGGGAACGGTGATTGCCGCCCGACAGCTAGCAATCAAATCCAGGGTGGCGGGCCGGGTTATGGAGGTCAATCCCAAACTCTTCCCCGGCAGCCTGCTCCGCAAGGATGATCTTATCCTGCGCCTTGATGAAGAGGATTATAAACTGGCACTGGAGCGTAGCCGCAACAACCTGAAAAAGGCAGACATGGATCTACGCCTTGAGCAGGGCAACCAGGCCGTAGCCAAACGGGAATATGAACTGATCCGGGAATACTCCTCCGCCTCACTAAAAGACGCACCCATGGATCTTGCCCTGCGCAAACCGCAGCTTGCCAAGGCCAGGGCTGCCAGGGATGTGGCACGAACCGATGTCCGTCAGGCAGAACTGAACCTCAGTCGAACAGTGTTGCGGACACCATTTAATGCAGTGGTTTTGGAAAAAAACGTCACAGTGGGGACTGAGCTTTCTCCTCAGACTGCGGCTGCTGTCCTTGCCGGGACTGACGAGTACTGGGTCAGGGTCACGGTTCCCCGCAGGGAACTGGTCAATATTCTCCTGCCCGATGCGGCAAACGAGCCAGTGCCGGTAATGGTTCAGCCTGTACCGGACACGGATCAAAGCCAGTGGCAAGGTACCATCCTCAGACTGCTGCCGGATGTTGACCCTCAGGGACTCATGGCAAGACTGCTGATCTCGGTGCCAAATCCCCTGGAGCAGAACAGCGAAGAAAAAAAGACTGCAACGCCCCTGCTCCTCGGCTCCATGGTCAGAGTGGTTCTGCCAGGTAAAACTATCTCCTCCGCCTTTGCTGTGCCTCGCAACGCTGTCCTGCCTGATAACACCGTCCTGCTTGCCGACACAAATGATACGCTGGAGATTCGAGCGGTAACCGTGGCTGCCATGAACGATGAACACGCCTTTATCACCGCCGGACTGGAGGATGGCGAGCGGCTGATTATCTCTCCCCTGGCTGCGCCCATTGCAGGTATGGATCTTTCTCTTCCCGGCAGCAGGAAGGCGGGTAGCAAACCGGACTGGAAATCGGACAGTAAAACGAACAGAAAACAGATGCGCAATCCAGGTAAAGAAAAACCATGACCGATTCAGCCCCAAAACAGGGTGCCATGGGCTGGATGGCCACCAATCCGGTGGCTGCCAATATTTTGATGCTCTGCTTCCTCCTGGGCGGGTTGTGCTGGTCCAAGCAGATCAAGCAAGAGGTCTTTCCCGAATTTGACATGGATTTGGTCATTGTCCGGGTCGCCTATCCCGGTGCCAGCCCGGAAGAGGTGGCAGACGGTATTATCCTGCCGGTGGAAGAGGCGATCTCGTCTTTGGAAGGAATCGAGGAGGTCACCAGTACGGCAGTGGAGGGCAGCGGCACAGTACGGGTAGAGGCCAGGCTGGACACCGATTTGCAGCAACTGGCTCTGGACATCAAGAACGAGGTGGATCGAATCAGCTCTTTTCCGGCTGACGCAGAAAAACCCAACGTCACTGTACCGCTCCGGCGCAGATCAGTGATCACCCTGATCCTCTACGGCGACCTCCGCCCCAAGGTGCTACGGGAAAATGCGGAAATGGTACGGGATCAGCTCCTCCAGGACAAGGTAATCTCCCAGGTGGAACTGAATGGAGCCCGCCCTCTGGAGGTGTCCATAGAGGTCTCCCAGGACATCCTGCGCAGCCATAACCTCAGCCTGGAGGAGATCGGCACCCGTATCCGCCGGGCATCCCGGGATATTCCCGGCGGCACCATCAAGGCTCCCGGCGGAGAGGTGCAGCTACGGATGAAGGAGCAGCGGGATCTGGGGCATGAGTTTGGCAGCCTGCCCATCCTGACCACCGGGGACGGCACCCCGATTCTGCTCCGTGATATTGCCCGGATCAGAGACGGCTTCCGGGACGTTGACCAGGAGATGAGCTTTAACCATAAACCTGCCATCGGAATTGAAGTCTTCCGGGTGGGAGAACAGGGACCGATTGAGATTGCCGATGCCGTGCGCCACCACCTCAACCGGCTGCAGGCAGTGCTGCCCGAGGGCATTGAGGTGGCCGCAGTGAATGACCGTTCTGAAATCTATAAACAACGCCTCCAACTGCTGCTCAAAAACGGTTATCTCGGTCTAATCCTGGTCTTCCTCCTGTTGTCTCTCTTCCTGGCACCCAGGCTTGCCTTCTGGGTGACCATGGGCATTCCGGTATCCTTTCTCGGTTCGCTACTCTTTCTGCCCATGCTGGACGTGTCCATCAACATGATCTCCCTGTTTGCCTTTATTGTCTCCCTGGGCATTGTGGTGGACGACACCATTATCGTAGGCGAAAACGTCTATAGCTACCGACAGCGTGGGTTTTCCAACATCGATGCCGCCATCAAAGGGGTGCGGGAAATGGCCGTACCGGTGACCTTTGCCGTACTCACCAATATCATCACCTTTATGCCGCTTTACTTTGTACCGGGGATCATGGGCAAGGTGTTCCGATCCATTCCCCTGGTGGTGGCCACGGTGTTTCTCATCTCACTCATTGAAGCTCTCTTTGTCCTGCCTGCCCATCTCGGCCATCAAAAGGAACTACAGGGTAAGATCGGCACCACCCTGGCCGGCTGGCAACGCACCATCAGTCACGGAATCAGCAACCTGATCAGACTGGTGTTTACCCCCAGCCTGATCTTCTGTCTGCGCTACCGCTATATTACGGTGGCAGCGGGTATCACCCTGCTGATGATCACCGGGGCTTATGTCAAGAGCGGTCGGATGGGCATGACCATGTTTCCCCGTATTGAATCGGATAAGGCGTATGCCGGTTTTACCCTGCCAGTGGGAGTGCCGTTTGATAAGACCAGGGCGGTTCAACAGCAGCTACTGGC